>NZ_JBFANF010000009.1:0-74097 GCF_040674675.1 Dactylosporangium sp. NPDC049742
GATCGAAGGACGGGAACGGTCACCCCGACGACCAGCTCCGTCCTTGGATCATGCGGTTCGGGGGAGGGCGCGGCCTTCTCCGCGTCAGGGCGCGCAGCGGTCGCATCACGCCGCGGGACCCGGATCGAGCACCTTGCCGTGAGTAGTGCGGTCGTGGGCGGTAGTGCGGGGAACGTCAGGGCTTGATCGAAGGATCGCAGTGGTCGTCAGGGTGGCTGGATTCGTCCTTCGATCTTGCGCGGCGGCGGACAAGCGGGCGTTCCAACCGGAGTTGGACGGGCCGCGGATGCCCGCGTGAGCGGCGTCCTGCCGCGCGCGAGCGCAGGCAGTGCGCCGCGAAGCGGCGCATTGGGGCGCGGGTGAGAATCCCCGCCGGGACCCGCCGCGAAGCGGTGGGGCGGAAGCACAGTGAGGTGGGACACGGTGGTTGTCGGGTGGCATACATCCGGGATTCAACGGCCGGGTGGGGTGCGTAGGTTCATGGGCGTCGCAAGGAAAACAACCCCCTGAACACCTTCCGCGCACCACCACATACATAAGGAAACGAATCCCCATGAAGCGTCTGCTGATCGCGTCCGTTGTTGCCGGTGCCACCCTGCTGATGACCGCCGCTTGCGGGGGTGATGACAAGAAGGCCGACGACACGAAGGCCGCGCCGGCCGCCGCGGCCTCGACCGTTGCCAGCGCCGCGCCCGCCGGGAGTGGGCAGCCGTCCGGGAGTGCCAGCGCGAAGGCGAGCGGTGCGGCCGGGAAGGGGCTGCAGTACCAGACGGTGGCGAAGCTGACCGGTGACCTGTTCACCAAGGACCCGCTGTGCCCGGTCGGCCAGTGGGACACGAACTCGACGGGGGTGCCGTCGAAGTACCGGTCCGCGGTCGCGAACTTCAAGCAGTTCGACTGCTACAAGAAGAAGGGCGACTTCATGCCGTCGCGGGGGCAGCAGGCGATCTTCGTGGAGTTCAAGGCGGCCAACGCGGCCAAGGCGTACGCGCAGGACGAGGCGAAGATGTACCCGACGCTCATCGTCGGCAACACGGTCGTCGTGGCGGGCACGGGGCTGGAGAACACGGACATGAAGGCCTACCTGGAGGCCGTGAACGAGACGGTCGGCGGCGCGGGCGAGATCCTGGCGAAGGCTTAAATCCGCAGGCCAGCCCCTTAATTCAGGTCGCGTATTGACTAAGGTACCGGGGCGGGAATAGCCTCCGATGGATCTGTAAGGCAACTTCACAGATCTCGGCCTCCGTCGTCACCCACCGGCGTCGGAGGGCGGCTCCCCGCCCGCCCCGGACCTACCCCCGACATTGGTCCCGAGGGCGGGCGAACCGCCCAGAAGGGACCCCCGTGACCCGCATCTCACGACGCAGGATCGGTCTCGCCATCGGCGCGACCGTTCTTGCCGTCACCGGCACCACCGTGGTCGCCATGACCACCGCCTCGGCCGCCGCCACCGGCCAGATCACCGGCTACGGCGGCAAGTGCGTCGACGTCGCCGCCGCCAGCAGCGCCAACGGCACCCAGGTCCAGCTGTACACCTGCAACGGCACCGGCGCCCAGCAGTGGACGGTCGGCGACGACGGCACGATCCGCGCCCTCGGCAAGTGCCTCGACGTCAACGCCGCCAGCAACGCCAACGGCACGAAGATCCAGATCTGGGACTGCAACGGGACCACCGCGCAGCAGTGGTCCAAGCAGAGCGACGGCACGCTGCGGTCGCTCGGCAAGTGCCTGGACGCGACCGGCCCCAGCTCCGCCGACGGGACCAAGCTCCAGCTGTGGGACTGCTTCGCGAGCGCCAACCAGCAGTGGACGCTCCCGGGAGGCACCACGAACCCGCCGACCAGCACGCCCCCGAACAACCCGAACAACCCCGACCTCGGCCCGAACGTGTCGGTGTTCGACTCTTCGATGTCGCAGGCGACGATCCAGAACCGGCTCAACACCGTGTTCAACCAGCAGGTGACGAACCAGTTCGGCAACGCCCGGTTCGCGCTGCTGTTCAAGCCCGGCACGTACAACGTCAACGCCAACGTCGGGTTCTTCACCCAGGTCGCCGGCCTCGGGCTGAGCCCGGACTCGGTGGTCATCAACGGCGCCGTGCACGCCGAGGCCGACTGGTGGCCGGACGGCTCGCAGAACGCGACGCAGAACTTCTGGCGCTCCGCGGAGAACCTGTCCGTCACCCCGACCGGCGGGCTCGACCGGTGGGCGGTGTCGCAGGCCGCGCCGTACCGGCGGATGCACGTGCGCGGGAACCTGGCGCTGTCCGACGGCGGCTGGTCCAGCGGTGGCTGGATCTCCGACAGCAAGATCGACGGCCAGATCCAGTCCGGCAGCCAGCAGCAGTGGATCACCCGTAACTCGCAGATCGGCAGCTGGTCCGGCTCGAACTGGAACCAGGTCTTCGTCGGTACCGCCGGCGCGCCCGGCAACAGCTTCCCCAACCCGCCGTACACCACGGTCGGCGCCGCGCCGGTCGTGCGGGAGAAGCCGTTCCTGTACGTCGACAGCGCCGGCGCCTACCAGGTGTTCGTGCCGTCGCTGCGGACCAACGCCAGCGGCAACAGCTGGTCCAGCGGCAGCACCGCCGGGTCGAGCCTGCCGATCAGCCAGTTCTACATCGTGAAGGCCGACGCGACCGCGGCCAGCATCAACGCGGCCCTCGCCGCCGGGCAGAACCTGCTGTTCACCCCCGGCGTGTACCACGTGAACGACACCATCCGGATCACCCGCGCCAACACGGTCGTGCTCGGCCTGGGCCTGGCCACGATCGTGCCCGACAACGGCGTGACCGCGATGACCGTCGCCGACGTCGACGGCGTGAAGGTCGCCGGGGTCCTCTTCGACGCCGGCACCACCAACTCGCAGGTCCTCATGGAGGTCGGCCCGAACGGCTCGACCGCGGACCACTCGGCGAACCCGACGTCGCTGCACGACGTGTTCTTCCGCGTCGGCGGCTCGATCGCCGGCAAGGCGACCGTCAGCCTGCGGGTCAACAGCAACAACGTGATCGGCGACCACATGTGGATCTGGCGCGCCGACCACGGCAACGGCGGCACCGTCGGCTGGAACATCAACACCGGCGCGAACGGCCTCGTCGTCAACGGCAACAACGTCACCATGTACGGCCTCTTCGTCGAGCACTACCAGCAGTACCAGACGATCTGGAACGGCAACGGCGGCCGGACGTACTTCTACCAGAACGAGATCCCGTACGACGTGCCGAACCAGGCCAGCTGGTCCAGCGGCGGCGGGGCGCAGGGCTGGGCCGCGTACAAGGTCGGCGCGAACGTCACCAGTCACGAGGCGTGGGGGCTGGGCAGCTACTGCTTCTTCAGCACCAACCCGAGCGTCGTGCTGGGCCACTCGTTCGAGGTCCCGCAGACGCCGAACGTGAAGTTCCACAACATGGTCACCGTCTCCCTCGGCGGCACCGGCACGATCGCGCACATCATCAACAACACCGGCGGGCCGTCGAACTCCTCGACGAACGTCGCGAACTGGGTCAACTACCCGTAACCACTGCCGATCAGACCGGCGATGCTGTTCGTCGCCGGTCTGCTCGCGGTCTGCGCCGCGGCCCAGGTCGCGGTCATCCTGGCGCCCACGGCCGGCACGATCGCGACCGTGGGCGCCGCCACGACGCTCCTCGCCCTCGCCACGAACGTGCGGCTCTTCCGCCGTTTCGCCGCCGGTACCGGCAGGGCCAGGGTCGCCTGGTTCTTCGCCGGGCTCGCGTCCAGCGGCTGGACCCTGGCCTGCCTGCTGTACGTGCTGGACGTCGTCGCGACCGGCGTGCCGAGCGTGCACATCGCCTGCATCGCGATCGCGATCGTCCTGCTGTCCCGCAGCCGGCTCGGCGGCACGACCGCCGTCACCGTCCTGACCGGCGGGTTCGCCGTGTTCGCCGGCGCCACTCTCGCCTACCTTTGGCTCGGCCGGCACGGCTGGTCGTGGTACGTGCACAGCCTCCCGGCCGGGTACGGCACGGCGAGCGGGCTGCTGCACTTCGCCGGCCGGTTCCACATGCCGGCCGTCGGCGAGGAGCCCGCGGTCGCGCTCGGCTGGCGGGGCGCGCTGCCGTACGTGCCGGTCGCCGGCGCGTTCGCGGTCGCCGCAGCCGCCTACCGGACCGGTGCCGTCGACGGCGTCATGCTGTCGGCGCTGCTGCTCGTCGCCGGTCTGGTGCTCGTGCGGCAGTACCTGGTCCTCCGTACCAACGCGCAACTGCTCGCCGAGGTCAACCGGCAGCGGGCCGAGCTGGCGCACCAGGCGACCCACGACGACCTCACCGGCCTGCCGAACCGGGCGCTGCTCTACGCGACGCTGCCGTCGCTGCAGGGCGGGCTGGTGCTGCTCGACCTCGACGGGTTCAAGCAGGTCAACGACACGCTCGGGCACCCGGCCGGCGACCGGGTGCTCGTCGAGGCGGCCGGTGCGCTGCGGGCCGCGGTCCGGGCCGGCGACCTGCCCGCCCGGCTCGGCGGCGACGAGTTCGCGGTCCTGCTCGCCGACGTGCGAGACGAGCGGGAGGCGGTCGCGGTCGCCGACCGGATCATCGCCGGGATCGTGGCGCGGGTGGCGTCGTCGGGCTGCCCGGTGCGGGTCGGCGCGAGCGCCGGAGTCGTGGTCCGCACGCCGGGACTGGACGACGAGACGATGTTCCGCCTCGCCGACGCCGCGCTGTACCGCTCGAAGGCGGCCGGGAAGGGACGCGTCGAGCTGCACGTCGCCGCGTGACATCCTTGCCGGCGTGCGCACTGTGCTCATCCTCGGCGGGACCGGTGAGGCGAGGCGGCTCGCGGAGGCGCTGACCGGCGGCTGCCGGGTGATCAGCTCCCTCGCCGGGCGGGTCGCCGACCCTGCCCTGCCGCCCGGCGAGGTCCGCGTCGGCGGGTTCGGCGGCCCCGCGGGGCTGGCCGCCTATGCGCGGGCCGAGGCGGTCGACGTGGTCGTCGACGCGACCCATCCGTTCGCGGCCGGGATGAGCGCGTCGGCGGCGGCGGCAGGTGTACCGCTGGTGGTGCTGCGACGCCCGGGTTGGATCGCCGGCGAGGGCGACGAGTGGCACCGGGTACAGGACCTCGATGCCGCGGCGGCGTTCATCGCGGCATCCCCTTACGAGCGGGTGTTCCTCACCACCGGCAGGCAGGGCCTCGGCGCGTTCGCCGCCCTGACGGACCGCTGGTTCCTCGTGCGCAGCGTCGACCCGGTGGCGCCGCCGCACCCGCCGCGGCTGGCGTCGATCCTCGACCGGGGGCCGTTCACCGTCGACGGGGAGACGGCGCTGCTCACCTCGTACGACATCCAACTCCTCGTGACGAAGGACAGCGGCGGCCCGATGACGGCCGCGAAGCTGGACGCGGCCCGGTCGCTGCGGCTGCCGGTGCTCATGGTCGACCGGCCGCCCGTCACGCCCGGCGTGCCCGTGGTGGCGAGCGTCACCGACGCCCTCACACACCTGCGGGGCCTCGGCATCTCCTGACACGATCACCGGCATGCTCCCCGCGGACCTGCACACGCACACCGAGTTCTCCTGGGACACCGCGACCGGCGACATGGAGGGCTCCTGCGCGCGGGCCGTGGAGCTCGGGCTGCCGGCGATCGCGTTCACCGAGCACACCGACTTCGTCGTCTGGGACGTCGACGCCGTCCCGGGCCGCCGGTTCTCGCACATGGCCGACGACAGGAACCTCGCCCCGCCGCCGCTGGACGTGCCCGGCTACCTGGCGGCGATCGACCGGTGTCGGTCGAAGTTCCCGACGTTGAAGATCATCACCGGGGTCGAGCTGGGCGAGCCGCACTGGTTCCCGGCGCAGGCGTCCTCGCTGCTGGCGTCGGCGCCGTTCGAGCGGGTCATCGGGTCGCTGCACTCGCTGCGGGTGGACGGCCGGTTCCGCCTCGTCGAGGACGAGTACCCGCTGCGGGGCGTCGCGGACGTGCTGCGCGACTACTTCACCGAGGCGATCCTCATGATCGAGTCGGGTCCGCCGTTCTCGGCCCTGACCCACCTCGACTACCCGGTCCGCTACCTGCCGGACGGCACCACGTTCACGATCGCGGACTTCGAGGAGGAGATCCGGGCGGTGCTGCGCGCCCTCGCCGGCACCGGCCGAGCCCTGGAGGTCAACACCCGCCGCGGCCCGGAGCCCGAGTTCGTCGCCTGGTGGCGCGACTGCGGCGGGCGCGCCGTGTGCTTCGGCAGCGACGCGCACCGGCCCGACCTGGTCGCGACCGGCTTCGCCGAGGCGGCCGCGATGGTGGAGGCCGCCGGCTTCCGGCCGGGCCGCCACCCGCACGACCACTGGCTGCTCTAGGGTTTCGGGATGGGTTGGAACACGTCGGCGCTGTTCGTGCGGGGCGCCTCGGCGGCGGAGGCCGCCGCGCTGCTCGCGTCCCCCGTGGTCGCGGAGGGTGCCCCGGTCCCCGTCGACGAGGCCACGAGCGGGCTCGCCGACGGGGTGCTGTTCGCCGCGGAGACGGGCGGCTGGGCGCAGGTGTGGGACCCGTCGATGGCGCTCGCCCCGGCCTGCGACCCGCCCGGCGACGTGCTGAGCGTCATCTTCTCCAGCGTCGCCAGCACCTACGCGTTCACGCTCTCCAGCGGCGGCGAGGTCGTGCGGCAGGTCGTCCACGCCGACGGGGAGGTGGTCGTCGACGTGGGCACGCCGCTGCCCGTGGAGGCGACCGTGGAGATCCCGTCCTGGGGACCCGACGAGGACTTCCTGTGGGCCGTCATCGAGGCCGTGACCGGCACCGGCTACCCGGCGTCGCTGGAGTTCCAGCCGTACCGGCACGGCTGAGGCCCTTCTTTCAGTCCGCTCTTTCAGTCCGCTCTTTCAGTCCGCTCTTTCAATCCGCTCTTCAGTCCGCCGGCCAGCTGTAGTCGAACGACAGCGAGAACGTCCGGTCGATCCAGTCGCCGCTCGTCTCCCCCGGCGCCGGCCCCGGACGGCTGCCCGCCTCGCTCAGCCGCCGGCGGACCTCGGCCAGCTCGGCGGAGCGGTCGTGCGCGGCGGTGCGCACCCCGCCGTCGAAGCGCAGTTGGCGACGTGGGCATCAAGGACCGCGATCTGGAGCGGCTGCTCGACCTCTACGGCGTGACGGATCCGCGGGAAAGGGCCGCGATCCTGCACATCGCATCGGTGGCGAGCACGCGGCAGTGGTGGCACCAATACGGTGACGTCGTCGCCGACTGGTTCAGCGGCTATCTGGGGCTGGAGTCGGCCGCGGATCTCATCCGGACCTACGAGCTGCGGTTCGTGCCAGGGCTGCTGCAGACGTCGGCATACGCGAAGGAAGTGATCCGGCTGCGCTACCAGGAGCCGAGGGAGGCCGAGCGGCGGCTGGCGCTGCGGATGCACCGGCAGCAGATGCTGTTCGCGCGGGACACGCCGCGGCTGTGGGCGGTCATCGACGAGGCCGCGCTGCGGCAGCAGATCGGCGACCAGGCCGTGATGCAGGAGCAGCTGGCGTTCCTGGCGGAAGTGGTGCAGCGCCGGCGCGCCACCGTGCAGATCTTGCCGATCCAGGACGGCCTGCGGACCGGTGCGGGGAACTCGTTCACGATTTTCCGGTTGCGCTCCAGGCACCTCGCGGACGTCGTGTACATGGAGCACCTGGACAACGCCGAGTATCTCGCCGACACGGATCGCTGCGACCCGTACAAGGAGCATCTCTCGGAGCTCGTGGTCGCGGCACTGTTCCCGGAGGAGGAGACGATGCGCGCGCTGCAGGAGATCGCGCGCGGTGTGCCGCTGACCATTCCTGGCCGGCGCCTGAAAAGGGTGGTGGTTCAGGGGCGGGCTGGTTGAGCGGGCTGGGGGGTCGGGTCGGGGTTGGGCAGGAAGTGCTGGGTGGCGGCGATCGTGGGGTACAGGAGGACGGCGAGCAGGAAGGTCAGCGGGGTCCAGCCGTCGAGGGCGTCGATGGTGGAGGTGGCGAGGACCAGGGCCGTGCCGAGGAGGGCGCCGCCGAGGGTGACGGTCGTGCCGCGGCGGCGGGGGCCGGGGCGGGGTGGGCCGGCGTGGCGGTCCACAGCGGCGGCGAGGGTGGCGGCGCCGAGGAGGGCCGGGGTGGCGAGGAAGAGGGCGGCGAAGGGGCCGAGGAAGAGGTACAGCGCCAGGCCCAGGCCGGTCACGACGAACGTGAGGGCGAGGCCGAGCAGCAGGGCGAGCCACAGGTGCGCGGCGCGGCTGCCGGTCGGGGGTGGGGCGAGGAGGGCGTCGCGGCGCAGCCAGGTCGTGGCGAGGAGGGCGGCGCCCGCCAGGACCAGCGCCGCCGAGACGGCGAGGAGGACCGTGGTGGTGAGGGTCGTGGTCGAGGAGAGGTACTCGAAGGTCTGGCCGTCGTCGCGGACGCACGTGACGCGGGGTGGGAAGGAGCGCTCGACGGCCGTGAACGGGCGGCTCTCGTCGAAGCGGTAGTGGCACGAGCGGGCCGGGTCGAACTTGGACGGGCCGATGGCCCAGAGCGCGAGCGTGGTGCCGAGTCCGAGCAGGGCGCCCGTGCCGGTGAGCGCCCATCCGCCTGCCAGTGCCTTCATGCGGGACATGATGGCAAGGGGGCGCGAGGCGAACTGTTGCGATCTTCGCAGGTCGCGACACGACTTTCGGCAAACGGCGGTCAGAAGTGCGACACGGGGGTCAGGGGCGGGACGCGCGGCGCAGCAGCTCGGCCATCGGCAGGGTGGCCGCGCCGAACGCGACGGCGTCGGGGCCGAGCTCGCACAGCTCGATCGACACCTGGCCGAACGGGTGCTCCAGGGCCTGCTCCCCCGCCGCCGCGCGGATCTGCGGCAGGAAGCGGGCGCCGAGGGCGAGGCCGGCCCAGCCGCCGAGGACGACGCGCTCGGGGTTGAACAGGTTGACCAGGTTGCCGATGCCGGCGCCGAGCATGCCGGCGGTCTCGGCGAGGATGCCCTCGGCGTCGGGCGTGCCGGCCGCGATGAGGGCGGCGACGTCGGCGACCTCGTCGGCGCTGCGGACCAGGCCGGGGTTGACCTGCTGGTACCGGTCGAGGATGCCCTCGGCGCCGACATAGGCCTCCAGGCAGCCGCGGGCGCCGCACCGGCACTGCCGGCCGCCGTAGACGACCGTGGTGTGGCCCCATTCGCCGGCGCTGCTGCTCGCGCCGCGGTAGAGGGTGCCGTTGGTGATGACGGCGGCGCCGACGCCGGAGCCGACGAGGACGATGACGGCGTTGGCGGCGCCGCGGCCCGCGCCGAACCACATCTCGGCCTGGCCGAGGGACTTCGCGCCGTTCTCGATGAAGAGCGGGGCGGTGACGCCGCCGTCGCGCAGCAGCCCGTCGAGGGACGTGCCGCGCCAGCCGATGGTCGGGGCGTGCACCCGCACGGGGTCGGACTGCTCGACGGTGCCGGGCACGCCGATGCCGACGCCGATGACGTCGGCCGGGTCGGTGTCGCCGAGGACCTCGCGGATGCCGGCGAGCAACTGCCCGGCGACGGCCTCCGGGGCGGGCCGTGACGACGGCAGCGGCTCGTCGACGGCCGCGAGGCGGGTCATGGACAGGTCGAACAGCTCGACCTTGACGCCGGTCTCGCCGACGTCGGCGCCGACGAGCCGGCCGAAGTCGGGGTTGACGCGCAGCAGCACGCGCGGGCGGCCGCCGTCGGACTCGATCTGGCCGGCCTCGACGATGAGGTGCTCCTGGAGCAGCTCGCCGGTGACGCTGCTGGCGGTCGCGGCGCTCAGGCCGGTGATGCGGCTCAGGTCGTGGCGGCTCAGCGGCCCCCGGAAGAACAGCTCCGACAGCAGCGTTGACCGGTTGCGCCGGCGCATGTCACGGGTCGTGGCCCGCTCGACCTCGATGCGCACCACCGCCGCCTGTCCCTCCCCCGACTGCTGTTTGTCGGTGAATCGTGTCATGTGAGCGCTCCCGCGTCGACACCGTGGGTGCTCATCGTCGCCTGGCGCGTCGTGCTACGGCCGCGACCAGCATCAACGCGACCACCGTGAAGGCGCCCAGCAGCAGCGGGGCGCGGGTGGACCGCTTCGACTCGGGCGCCGTCCGGGCCTGCGCCTGGGCTTGAGCCTGGGCCGGCGGGGGCGGCGCGGCACTGCTCGGCGGGGCCGGTTTCAGGCCGCTGGGGTACCGCAGGATCACGGCCGGACCGTCCTGGTCGGAGACGGTCAGCAGGCTCGCGCCGTCGGCGGTGTAGGCGATCGCCTCCCCCTGCGGCTCGTCGGGCAGCGCGGTCACGGTGGCCTTGCCGGAGGTGATCGCCGCGGCGACGTCGCCGCCCTTGACCTCGAACTCGTAGGCGTCGGCGTAGGTGCGCACCACCGCCTTGGTGCCGTCGGCGGACACGGCGGCGCCGGTGACCCAGGCGATGCCGAGGAACCCGAACGGGTTGGACGTGCCGGTGCGCCGCGGCTCGAACGCGCCGACCTTGGTGAGCCGCGCGCCCTCGGTGTTGTCGGTCGGCAGCGGCGTGTCGAGGCGGAACACCTCGCCGTTGGGGTCCTTGGTGACGATCACCGGCCGGCCCCGCCCGTCGATGAGCAGCGCCTCGGCGTCGCGGGGCACCCCGTCCGGATACACCAGGCGGTGGATCTTCAGCTGCTTCGAGCCGGCGGCCATGGTCCACAGCGCGATCGTGCTGCGGCGGTTGCCGGAGCCGCCGGTCATGGGGCCGTTGTCGCCGATGTCGGCGATCCACAGCGTGCCCTTCCGGTCGACGGCGAGGTCTTCGGGGTCCCGGGCGGTCGTGGGGTACTGGACGGTGCCGCTCACCCTGCACGCCTTGTCGAGCATGAAGACGCGGGTCCTGGCGGGGTCGGGGTTGCTGTCGTTCTCCACGAGGTAGCCGGTGGGGGTGACGGCGAGCCCGGACACCTCGGTCACGCCGGGGTCGGTGATCCGGCACATCTCGGCGGGTGCCGCCGGCGCCCTCGCCGGCACGGCAGCGTGACCGGCGGAGGGCACCAGCACGATCAGCACAGCAACCACCGCCGCCCACCGCATGGTTCAAGTTTCCCAGAACCTTGACGATCATGTTCGGACATCCGGTTTGGGTGACCGTGCGTCAACCGTTCGGTTACGGAATGCAGCCGACACGTTGGGGGAAATGCTCGGAGGTTACGGCGTCAATATGACACATTTCGGGCATGAACACATGGGGGAACACGTATGGCGGACGGATGAGCGTCATCCGGCCGGCGGTGCTGGCGGCCGCGGCACTCTGCGCGCTCGGCGGCGCCGGCCCCGCGTCCGCCGCCCCGGGCCGGCCCGCACCCGAGCCGACCGCCGCCACCACCACGGCCGAGGCGGCCGCGCCGGTCGTCGTCGCCCGGTACACCTTCGACACCGCCAGCAAGGGAGCCGGGGGCGCCGTCGTCGCCGACGACTCCGGGCACGGGCACACGCTCACCTCGTCGGCCGGGCACGGTGGCAAGGTCCGGCTCGCCGAGCTGCCCGGGAGGATCACCACCGGCCTGGCGGTGGACTTCCCGACCCGGTGCGCCGGCAAGAAGTGCCCGCACGCGGTGTTGCAGACGCCCGACTCGCCGGAGCTGAACCCCGGCACCGGCCCGATCCGCTACGGCGCGACCGTGCGCCTGCCGAAGAAGGAGACCGGCTCCGGGCAGAACATCGTGCAGAAGGGCTACTCGGCCTCCGGCACCCAGTACAAGCTGCAGATCGACGGCGCGGCGGGCCGGCCGAGCTGCGTGTTCGCCGACGCGGCCGGGCCCGCGATCCACGTGGCCCTGTCGGACGTGTCGGTGTCCGACGGCGCCTGGCACCGCCTGGAGTGCCGCCGCGACGGCACCTCCCTGACCCTGCTCGTCGACGACGTGGTCCACGGCACGGCGACCCTGCCGGCGACGCTGTCGGTCGTCAACACCGTGCCGCTCAGCATCGGCGGCAAGGGCAACGGCAAGGACAACGACCAGTTCCACGGCATGCTCGACGACGTCTGGATCGCCCGCGGCTGAGCCGTCGACCCTGGTCCCTCAGGCCTTCCGGGCCCGGGGGACCAGGATCGCGATCACCGCGGCGGTGGCCAGCATCGCGGTCAGCACGGCGAAGGCGTATGTGTAGCCCGACTCCAGCGGCAGGCCCGCGGGCGTCGCGTGGGCCGTGATCACGGCGCTGGCCACGGCCGCGCCGAGCGAGCCGCCGATGGTGCGGATGTTGGCGTTCATGCCGCTGGCCACGGCCGTCTGCCCGGCGGGGACGGTCGCCACGATGAGGTTGACCATCGCCGTGAACGTCAGCCCGAGCCCCACCCCGAACGCGCCCGTCGCGACGGCGACCTGCCAGTACGCGTCGTGGAACAGCGTCAGCCCCGCGCACGACACCGCCGCGGTCGCGGTGCCGATCAGCAGCTGGACCTTCGTCGGCACGTACGCGGTCAGCGGGCCGCTCGCGGACCCGGCCACCGCCATCGTGACCAGCATCGGCAGCATGGCGAGACCGGCACCGGTGACCGTGGTGCCGAACCCGTAGCCGGTCGACCGCGGCGTCTGCAGGAACTGGGGCAGGAACGCGTAGGTCGCGAACATCCCGGCGCCGAACAGCAGCGACACCAGGTTCGTCGTCCACACCGCGGGCAGCCGCATCATCTGCATGTCGATCAGCGGCTCCGCCGAACGCAGCTCCACCAGTACCCATGCGGCGGCGAGGACGAGAGCGAGCAGCAGCGGCCCGACGACCCGCGCGGACGTCCACCCCCACACCGGGGCCTTGCTCAGCGGCAGGATCAGGGCGACCAGCCACGCGGACAGCAGCACCCCGGCCGGCCAGTTGATCCGGCCCCGGCCCTGACCCGGGTCGCCGACCGGCGACTCGCGGACGAACCGCAGCGTCAGCAGCGCGGTGCCCGCCACGACGACGGCGGGGATCCAGAACAGCGCCCGCCAGTCCAGCGCGCCGACGACCGGGCCGGCGAGGACCACGCCGAGGCCACCGCCGACGGCGATCACCGCGGACAGCCCGCCGATCGCGGACGGGACCCGGGCCGGCGGCAGCTCGTCGCGGAGGATGCCGAACGAGATCGGGAACACCGCCCCGCCGAGGCCCTGCACGACCCGCCCGATGATCAGGACGCCGGCGTTGGGCGCCGCGGCGGCGATCAGGCACCCGGCCGCGATGGCGGCGAGCGCGACGAGGAGGGTGCGGCGCTTGCCGTACATGTCGCCGATGCGCCCCATGATCGGCGTCGCCACGGCGGCGGACAGCAGCCACGCCGTGAGCACCCAGGTGACCGTGCCCTGGCTGGTGTGCAGGTCGTGCTGGATCTTCGGCAGCACCGGCGTGACCAGCGACTGCAGCAGGGAGAACGACGCGGCCGCGGTGGCGAGCGCGACGAAGAGGAACCGGCTCGCCGGCGGCTGGACGGTGGCGAGCGACGGCGGGCTGAGGGTGAGTGCGCGTGTCATCGGATCTTTCCCCCGGACGCGGTACAGTAGTGGAGGTACGCCTCCACATTAGCGGAGGGGTGCCTCCGCTTCCACCTGGTTCCACCTTTCGTTGTGTGCTGGAGATCACCCATGTCGGCCGAGTCCCCTGTCGCCGTCCGGCGCCCGCAGCGCGCCGACGCCCGGCGCAACTTCGACGCGCTCCTCACCGCGGCCCGTGACGCGTTCGCCGAGCACGGCACCGACGCGTCCCTGGAGGACATCGCCCGGCGCGCCGGCGTCGGGATCGGGACGCTGTACCGCAACTTCCCCACCCGCCAGGACCTCTTCGAGACCGTCTACCTCGGCGAGATCGAGCAGCTGTGCCAGACCGCCGAGGACGTCGCCGGCCTCCCGCCGTGGGAGGCCCTGGAGTCCTGGTTGCGCAGGTTCGTGTCGTACGCGGCGACGAAGCGCGCCATCTACGAGGCGCTCAACCGCGACTCGGCGATGTTCCGCAGCTGCCGCGAGGAGATCTACCGGGTCGGCGAACCCCTGATGGCCCGCGCCCAGTCCGCCGGCGCCGTCCGGCCCGACGTCACGTTCGACGACACCGTCCGCATGCTGAGCGGCCTCACCTCGGCCGGCTTCCGCGACGACGCCCAGCGCGACCGGGTGCTGCAGATCGCCCTGGACGGCCTGCGCCCCCGCTGACCCGGCGCGGCCTCAGCGGCGCAGCAGCGGGCCGAGGACGTCCCGGTCGGCCTTCCTCACCCGCTCGGCCCAGTCCGCGATCGGCTCGCCGAGCTCCTCGTCGCAGGCGATCTCGACGGCGCGGTCCGCTCCGGCGGCGACCAGCGCCCGGATCACCCCGACGTCACCCATGCCGTGGACGGCGGCGTGCAGCGGCGTGACGCCGCGGAGGTCGCGGGCGTTCACGTCGAGCCCGGCGGTGAGCAGGCGGTCCAGGAGCGCCAGGTCGTCCAGGTGGGCCGCCAGGTGCAGCAGCGTGCGGCCCCGGTCGTCGCGGACGTGCGGGTCGACGCCCTCGTCCAGCAGCGCGGTCACCCCTTCCGCGTCGCCGTGCAGCGCCCGCTGCATCAACTCGCGGCGCAGCTCCCGCAGCCGCCGCGGGAGCCGGCCCGTGCCGGTGCGCCACTGCGCCGCAACCGCGAAGCAGCCGTCGACGCTCCCGCCGAGCGTGTGCGGCGCCGCTCCCCGCTGCCGCTCCTCCTCGCTGTGCGGGCCGCGGACGGCGCCGCCCTCCATGCGGAGGACCTCGTGCCACTCGCCGCGGCAGCGCACCCGTACCGGCGACGGCCGCACCGGACCCGGCGGACCCTCCGGCGGCCCGTCCCGTCCGGGGAGGAACGCGGCGTGCACGAGGGGGTGCAGCTCGTCCGGGGCGAGCAGGCCGAGCCTGAGCAGGAGCGCGTCGATCGGCACGCCCAGCCGGTCCAGCGCCACGTACGGCTGGTCGTCCGGCGGCACGTACCGCCGCTCGTCGGTCATCCGGATGCGGTCGGCCGTGACGTCCTCGAACGCCAGCAGCGGCGTGCCGCCGAACCCGGCCGTCACCCGGGTGGCGCCGGACCGGGCGCCGGCGCGGCGGATCTCGCGCACCATCTCGGGCAGCCTGCAGCGGAACCCCGCCCTCAGCCGGGGGCGCCAGTCCCAGTGGCGGGGCTTGGGCGCCACGACCTCGACGCCGAGCAGGTCCAGCGCCTCGTCGAGGAAGCCGGTGTCCTGGAGATCCTGGATCAGGGTCGCGGTCGCGGTCACGTCCGGCGGGCCCAGGCCGGGCACCTCGCTCAGGCCGTAGTGGGCGAGCAGCTCGCCGGCGCGGCGGGCGTCCCACAGGTGCCGCTGCCCGGTCAGGTCGTCGCCGTCGTACCAGGCCCTGCTGCCGTCCCGCTCGTCGCCGTAGACGGCGCAGCGGTCGACGCGCTCCGGTGCGTCGGCGGTCGCGATCAGCCGCAGTCGCTGCCGGCCGTAGCCGCTGCGGGGGCTGCCGGCGTACAGGACGGGGCCACCTTCGCCGTAGCGCGCCAGCACGGACAGCCGGCGCGGCGACAGGGCAGTCTTGCCGGTGCCCGGCCGGCGGGGCAGGTGCCAGCGCAGCAGGTCCGGCGCGAGGTGCCGCACGTCGGCCTCGACCCGGTCCGCGACGTCCGTGCCGTGCCGGCGCGCGAGCGCGATGAGGTCCACGTCGACCTCGACGTCCGCGGCGGCGCAGGCGCCCCGCCAGTCCCCGGCGAGGCGCAGGTCGGTGGCGTGGCGGATCATCGCGGCCGGCACCGCGTAGCGGCGGGCCGTGCGCCAACCGCGCAGCTCCGACATCGTGAGCATCACCGCCGCACACCCAGCCGGGCCGCGGGGACGAACAGTCCCACCGCGCCGCGATCGTCGCGACCCACAGCGCGCCGGTGCGCCAGTCGCCCTCACACCACGGACCGTCCGCGGCGTGCCAGACCCGCAGCGTGCGGAACCGCAGGACCCCCATGACCCCGGCAAAGGCTGTCCCCGCCGCGAAGAATCCGGCGGCCGCCACCGAGTGCAGCCGGCCGAGCGCAGCGGCGGTGGCCGGGCGCGTCGGCGCGGAGATGGACCTCGGGGCTCAGCCCGCGGGTGGAGACGCGGCCGCTAGGGTCGACCCGTGACCGACATCGAGGCGCGCCTCGCCAGGATCCGGCGGCTGTTCGCCCGCCTGCACGACCTCGCCTGGACCGAGGCCGCACCCGCCCCGCTGGACGCGTCCACAGTGGAGGGATTCGAGTCCCGGCACGGGATCCGCCTGCCGGAGAACTACCGCCGCTACCTGCTCGAGTTCGGCGACGCCGACACGGGGCTGCTGGCCCTGGCCGCGTACGGCACGCCACTGTCCAAGCAGGACGAGGCCGAGGACTACTTCCGGTGCAACACGGAGCCGTTCCCGCTGGACCGCGCCTGGGCCGGCACGCCGGATCAGCTGGAGGAGTACCAGGAGGAGATGGGCGAGGACGCGGACCATCTGGACCCGGACGACTTCTACGACATCGACGGCGACACCCGCGACGGGATGCTGCACCTCGGCGGCACCCGCAGCCAGCTGTACGCGTGGCTGGTCCTCAACGGCCCGTTCGCGGGCACGGTCTGGGTCGACAGCACCGGCTACGCGCCGGACGGCTGGCTCGCCCCGGCGGTGGACATGCTGCAGGAGTTCGTCCCCGAACGATGGTGGGAGACACTGCGCGACGAGTCGTGGTTCCCGGCCGCCGAGGAGCCCGTGGGCGGCCCTGACTTCCTCGACCTGACCGGCGACTGCCTGGCCCGCGTCGTGCTGCGCGCCGAGCTGCGCCGGGCGGTGCCCGCCGACCGCGTCGGCGCCGTCGACGAGCAGCTCACCGGCCTCAGGTACGGCTACCAGTACGACTTCCGGAAGCTCATGCGCATCGACGCCTGACATCCGCCGACTGTCCAATGTAGATGTCCGCTAGCCGACAACCACGCGGCCCTCGGAGACGACAGGATTCCGCGTGTGATGACACGAGCGTTGCTCCCGATCGCCGTCGCGGCGATCGCCCTCGCCGGCTGCTCCTCGGAGGACCCGGCCGACACCACCGCGGCACCCGCCGCCACCAACAGCACCGCTCCGGCCGCCGGCACGTCCAGCGCGGCGGCACCGTCCAGCGCGGCACCGGCCGCATCCGGCTCGGCGGCGACCGGCGGGAGCTGCCCCGTCGACGCGGCCACGCTGCAGAAGGCGTTCCAGGCCAACGCCGAGGTCGCCGGGGCGATCATCCTCGGCAAGGGCTTCAAGGACATCAGCTGCTACCAGGGGTACGCGACGGCCCTGACGCAGCCGGAGGCGATGGACACCGCCGTCGTCGTGTTCAAGTACGACGGCACGAACAAGGTCTGGAAGGCGCTCATCGGCGGCACCGACAACGTCTGCCAGGACACGGTGCCGGCGTCGATCCGGCCGAAGCTCAAGCACTGCACCTGAGTCCGTTCCGGGACGCGCGGAGCGACGGGCCGGCCGCGCCTCAGCCGGCCCGTTCGCGGGCCGCGTAGACGCCCGGGGTCTGGCCGGTCGCGCGGCGGAACGTGTCGACGAAGCTGCTCGGCGTCGCGAACCCGCA
The DNA here is from genome assembly GCF_040674675.1 of Dactylosporangium sp. NPDC049742. Lineage (NCBI taxonomy): Bacteria > Bacillati > Actinomycetota > Actinomycetes > Micromonosporales > Micromonosporaceae > Dactylosporangium > Dactylosporangium sp. NPDC049742. Next base: position 17,486 of record NZ_JBFANF010000009.1, read on the forward strand.
CCGGTGCGCGACCGCCGTGACCGGCAGGCCGCCCGCGAGGAGGATCATCGCGCGGTACACGCGGACGTTGGTGCGCCACTGCGGATACGTCATCCCGAACTCGGCGCGGAACAGCCGGGCCAGGGTCCGCTCGCTCGCGCCGGCCTCCCGGGCCAGCGAGGCCAGGGTCCGCGGCTCGTCGAGGCGGTCCGCGGCGGCCGCGCACGCGGCGGCGAGCCTCCCGTCGCGGGCGGTGGGCAGCGCGACCGGCTCCTGCGGCGCGCGGTGCAGCCGGTCCCGGATCACCGCCCTCAGCCGCGTCTCCTCATCGGCCGGCAGGTCCGCGTCGGTACAGGCGACGAGCAGCTCTCGCAGCAGCGGGCCGACCGTGACGACGGTCGGCGCGCCGGCCGGCAGCGGCGGGTCGTCGGCGGCGAACCCGACGGTGTGGAACGCGCTCGCGCCGTGGAACCGGTGCTCGTGCCAGCAGCCGGCGGGGATCCACACCGCCCGGTCCGCCGCCGCGACCCACCCGCCGGCCTCCGTCTGCACGGCGATGACCCCGCGGCTCACGTACACCAGCTGATGCTGGTCGTGGCGGTGCCGGTCGATGTGGAAGCCGGAGCCGTGCTCGGTGGCTTTCGTCGGAGCGACCGGCATGTGGCGGATGTTCGACATCGATCGGCAGAATACCGGAAGCCCGCACCGTACACCCGCTGCGATCTTGAACGGGTGACTGTTGCAACTGCGATCGCCTCCCCGTGGCGGCGCATGCGGGTGTGGGCGGCGGCGCACGCCGTCGACGACTTCTACCAGGGGCTCGTGCCCGCCGCGGTGCCGTACTTCGTCCTCGACCGCCACTACGGCTACGTCGCCGCCGCGGGGCTCGCCATGGCCGCCGCGCTCGGCAGCTCCCTGCCGCAGCTCGTCTTCGGCGTGCTCGCCGACCGGCGCCGCCTGCCGTGGATGTCGCCGGTGGGGGTGGCCCTGGCCGGCACCGGCGCGGGCCTGGCCGGGGTGGCGCCGTCGTACCCCGTGGTCTGGACCCTCCTGCTGCTGTCCGGCCTCGGCGTGGCGATGTTCCACCCGGCGGCGGGGCGCGACGCGCGGCTCGCGGCGGGGTCGAGCGCGACCGCGATGAGCTACTTCGCCGCGGGCGGCAGCGTCGGCTTCTTCGTCGCCCCAGCCCTGGCGACCCCGGCGCTGGACGCGTGGGGCGTCGGCGCCACCGCCCTGTTCATCCCGCCGGCCGTGCTCATGGGCTTCGTCCTGCTCCGCCACCAGCGCCGCACCACGGGCGTCGCCTCCGCCCGGGCCGCCGCCGAGGGCCGGGACCGGCCCGCGCAGTTCGCCGTCCTGGCGTCGGTGGAGATCGTCCGCTCGGCGGTGTCGTTCGGCGTCAACACGTTCGTCGCCCTCTACTGGATCGACACCCTCGGCGCCTCCCCCACCCTCGGCGGCGCCGCCCTCGCCCTGCAGCTCGGCGGCGGCGTCCTGGGCACCCTCGCCGGCGGCCGGATCGCCGACCGGATCGGCCTCGTGCGCACCGTACGCCTGGGGAACCTGCTGCTCGGCCCGGCGATCGCGGTCATGCTCCTGTGCCCGTCGCCCTACCTGGCGCTGCCGCTGGTGCTGCTGGTCGGCCTGGTCACGAACATCCCGTTCGCCGTGCTGGTCAAGCTGGGCCAGGACTACCTGCCGACCCGCCCCGGCACCGCCGCCGGCGTCACCCTCGGCCTGGCCGTCAGCGCCGGCGGCCTGGCGATGCCGCTGCTCGGCCTCATCGCCGACCACCACGGGCCCCGCGGCACCTTCATCGCCCTCGCCGTCGTGCCCGTGCTGGCGGTCGCCCTGTCCGCCGCCCTCCGGGAACCCGCGCCCCTGCCACCTACCCCCGAAACCGCACCCGCGCCCCAGCCGGCCGCCCTGCAAGAGCCACGCGCCTGACGGCCCGCCAGGCGACGCCGCCGATGACGGTGCGACACCTCATCGGCGGCAGCGCCGGCGGGCGCCGGCGACAACCACGCCAACTGGCTCGGCACCGCCGTCGGCCATGTGTTCAACATCTACGCCGAAGAGCGCGACGCCGCGGTGCGCCGGTGCGACGCGATGGTCGAGGACGCCGACCCGCGGGTCCACCGGGGCGCCGCCAGGCTGCGCGACACCCTGACCCGTATCGATCCCGTGCTCTGGCCGGTCGACCGGCCCCAGGGGTGAGCACACCCGCGGCGAGGTCCTCGACGGCGTCGGGTCAGCGGTCGCTCAGAGAGTCGGGCAGGCCCGTGGCGCACAGGGCGAGGACGTCGGTGGTGGAGCGCAGGGCGGCCAGGACGCCCCGGTCGGGGGTCGCGGACACGGGCTCGTAGTCGCACTCGCCCGCCGCCGGGTCGACGGTGAAGGCCAGCCGCGGGCCGGCGAGCGAGAACTGCGCGTCGACGCCCGGCTTGTTGCCGCGCGGGTCCTGCCGGTGCCACCGGCCGCCGAGGTGCACGGCGACGAGGCCGTGCAGCACGAAGCCGCCGTCGCCGGTCGCGAGACGCTGGTAGCAGAGGCCGGCCGGCACGCCCTCGGCCCGCAGCAGGGCGGCGAGCAGGTGTGACTTGGCGTAGCACAGCCCGACGCGCTGATCGAGCACCTCCGCCGCGGTGACCGTCACCCGCGGATCGCCGGCGTCGACCGAGTGCCGCACCTCGTCCCGTACGAACTCGAACGCCACCCGCGCGAAGCCGGTGTCGTCACGCCCTCCCCGCAGCGCCGCCGCGGTCGCACGGACGGCGGGGTGGTCCGCCTGCACGACCTCGCCGCCGGCGAGGTACAGGTCGAGGCTCACGAGCGGTGGCGGGTGGTGGAGTACAGGTGGCTGTCGGGGAACTCCTCGGCGGTGAGGACGCGCCCGACGACGATGACGGCGGTGCGCAGGATGCCCGCCTCCTGGACCTGGTGGGCGATGTCGGCGAGGGTACCGCGGAGGATGACCTCGTCGGGGCGGCTGGCGCGGGCGACGACGGCGGCGGGGCAGTCCGCGCCGTACCAGGGGATCAGCTCCTCGACGAGGACGGCGATGCGCTGCACGGCCAGGTGGAGCACGATCGTGGCGCGGCTGGCGGCCAGTGTGGACAGTTCCTCGCCCGGGGGCATCGGGGTGGCACGGGCGGCGGTGCGGGTGAGGATGAGGGTCTGCGCGACGCCCGGCACGGTCAGCTCGCGCCCCAGGGAGGCGGCCGCGGCGGCGAACGCGGGGACGCCCGGCACGATCTCGTACGGCACGCCCGCGGCGTCGAGGCGGCGCAGCTGCTCGGCCATCGCACTGAAGACCGAAGGGTCGCCGGAGTGCAGGCGGGCGACGTCGAGGCCGGCGGCGTGCGCGGTGGTCAGCTCGGCGAGGATCTGGTCGAGGTCGAGGTTCGCGGTGTCGACGAGCCGGGCGCCGGGCGGGCACACGTCGAGGAGCTCGACCGGCACGAGGCTGCCCGCGTACAGGCAGACCGGGGTCCGGGCGAGTACGTCGCGGCCGCGGACCGTGATGAGGTCCGCGGCGCCCGGTCCGGCACCGATGAAGTACACCGTCATTTCCACACCACCCATTGCGTCACCGGCATCATCGGCCGCCAGGCGAGGAACCCGCCGACGGGTGCGGCACGCTGGACCGCGATCCGGGTCAGGGAGCCGCCGTGCGTCTCGTGGAGCTCGGCGACGAGCCGCTCCGAGGCGACGGTGACCGCGTTGACGACGAGCCGGCCGCCGGGGCGCAGCGCCGACCAGCAGCGCTCGAACACCCCTGCCGCGGTGAAGCCGCCGCCGATGAAGACGGCGTCCGGTATCGCTTCGGACGGGGCGAGGCCGTCGAGCGCGCCGGGCGCGGCACCGACCACTGTGGACAGGTGCGGGACGCCGAGGGTACGGGCGTTGGCGGTGACCCGCTCGGCCCGGACGGGGTCGCGTTCGACGGCGACGGCGCGGCACGAGCGGTGCGCGCGCAGCCACTCGATCGCGATGCTGCCCGAGCCGGCGCCGACGTCCCACAGCAGCTCGCCGGGGCGGGGGCCGAGCGCGGCGAGGGTGACGGCGCGGATCTCGCGCTTGGTGAGCTGGCCGTCGCTGCTGTACGAGTCGTCGGCGAGTCCTGGAGTCAGGGCCGCACCGCTGCCGCGGCAGTCGACGGCGACGACGTTCAGCGGGCGGGCGGCCGTGACGTCGTGGTGGATCCGCTCGTCCGGGCCGCCGAGCGACTCCAGGACGGTGACGGTGCTGTCGCCGAACCCGGTCTCGGCGAGGATCGCGGCCACCGACGGCGGGGTGGCGGCGCCGGAGCTGAGGACGAGCACCCGGCGTCCATTGTGGAGGACTCTGCGCAGCGCGTCGACGGACCGGCCGACGGCGCTGACGACCTCGACGTCGTCCTGGGCCCAGCCGAGCCGGGCGCACGCGAGGGACACCGACGACGGGTGCGGCACCACGTGCACGTGCGCCGCGCCGAGCAGCCTGACGAGGGTGCTGCCGATGCCGTAGTACGTGGGGTCGCCGCTGGCGAGGACCACGACCCGGTCGGCGTGGTGCTCGGCGAGCAGTCGCGGCAGCGCGGGCACGAGCGGTGACGGCCACTCGACCCGTTTCGCGGTGACGGCGGCGAGGTCGAGCTGCCGCCCGCTGCCGAACACGACGGTGGCCCCGGCGATCGCGGCACGCCCCGCCGGCGACACGGACTCCAGGCCGTCGGCGCCGATCCCGACGACGGTCACCTCGGGCGCGACCGCCGCGACGGCGAGGGTCGCGACCGCGGACGACTGCCTGGCGACGACGAGCACCGCCGGGCCGTAGAGCGCGGTCGTAGTGACCAACGTCTTTGCGGGGAGTGGCACGTCAGACCGACCGGGGACGGTCGCGCCCGACCCCGCCGAGGACGGCGCGGCAGGCCCAGCCGACGGCGGCGAGGTGGACGCGGCGGCGCGGGCGGTGAGCAGTGCGGCGGCCTCGGCGACGCTCGGGGTGCCGGTGTGGGCGGCCACCCGCGGGGACGGGTTCGGCACCTCGACGGCGGCGAGCGCGGACGCCGGGTGGGTGACGACCTCCCAGCCGTGCCGGGACGCCAGCTCCGCCGCCAGGTCCACCCTGGCGTCCACAGTGGACACGGCGAGCACCACGTCGCCGGTGAAGGTGGGCAGGAGGGCCTCGACGTCGGCGGCGGTGGCGGTGGAGCGGGCGCCGAACCCGAGCACTACGCGCATGCCGAGACCAGCCTGTGCGCGAGGTGCGGGGCGCCGGCCCAGTGCAGGTGCAGGTACGACGCGTGCACCGACCCCTCCGCGAACCCCTCCCGGACCGTCCCGTTCTCGCCGTGCCAGGCCCACGCGGGCGTGGCGCCGGAGGACGGGGTGACGGCGGTGCGGTGGAACTCGTGGCCGCTGACCCGGGTGCCGGCGGCGGCGAGCGCGCTGTCGGCGACGGCGACGGCGTCGCGGTAGCCGAGGGTCAGCTTCGGGGTCATGGCGGCGTCGACGGGCAGCACCCCGCACATCGGCCGGCCGTCCAGGGTCCGCGCCAGCCACAGCAGCCCGGCGCACTCGGCCGCGATCGGAGCGCCGCGGGCGGCAAGTGCGGCGACCGCCTCGCGGAGCGGCGCGTTGTCGGACAGCTGCTGCGCGTACACCTCGGGGAAGCCGCCACCGACGACCAGCCCGCGCGTGCCGGGCGGCAGCGCCTCGTCCCGCAACGGGTCCACGATGGACACCTCGGCGCCGGCGGCGGTGAGCAGCTCGACCGTCTCGGCGTAGCTGAAGGAGAACGCGGGCCCGCCGGCGACCGCGACCACGGGCCGTCCGGCGACGGGCTCACCCACCGACGGCGTCCAGGGCGCAGCGGCGAACGGGGGCGCCGAGCGGGCGACGGCGAGGACCGCGTCCAGGTCCACACCGGAGGCGACCACGGCGGCGAGGGCCCGCACGGACTCGAGGGCCTCGGCGTGGCGTTCGACGACGGGGACGAGGCCGAGGTGCCGGGACGGGGCGGCGACCGCGTCGTGGCGGCGCAGCACCCCGAGGACGGGCGTGCCGACCTCGGCGCACGCGTCGCGGAGGATCTGCTCGTGCCGGTCGGAGCCGACCCGGTTGAGCACCACCCCGGCGATGCGCACGCCGGACCCGAACGACCGGAAGCCGTGCACGACGGCGGCGATCGACCGGGCCTGTGCGGTCGCGTCGACCACGAGGACGACGGGCGCGTCGAGCAGCTTCGCGACGTGCGCGGTGGAGCCGAGCTCGCCCGCGCCGGTGCGCCCGTCGAACAGGCCCATGACCCCCTCGACGACCGCGACGTCGGCGCCGGCGGAGCCGTGCGCGAACAGCGGGCCGATCCGCTCCTCGCCGACGAGGACCGGGTCGAGGTTGCGGCCGGGGCGGCCGGCGGCGAGCGCGTGGTAGCCGGGGTCGATGTAGTCCGGGCCGACCTTGAACGGCGCCACGCGCAGGCCACGGGCCGCGAACGCGGCGAGGAGCCCGGTCGCCACGGTCGTCTTGCCGTGGCCGGAGGCCGGCGCCGCGACGACGATGCGGGCTACCACTCGATGCCCTGCTGGCCTTTACGCCCCGCGTCCATGGGGTGCTTGACCTTCGTCATGTCGGTGACGAGGTCGGCGATCGCGACGAGGTCGGGGTGCGCGTCCCGGCCGGTGATGACGACGTGCTGGTTGCCGGGCCGGTCCCGCAGGGTGTCGACGACGTCGGCGACGTCGACCCAGCCCCACTTCATCGGGTACGTGAACTCGTCGAGCACGTAGAACCGGTGCGCCTCCGCGGCCAGGTCGCGCTTGATCTGCTCCCAGCCTTCGGCGGCCTCGGCGGCGTGGTCGCGTTCGGTGCCGGGGCGCTGGATCCAGGACCAGCCCTCGCCCATCTTCTGCCACACGACGGGGCCGCCCTTGCCGGTCTCACCGAGGGCCTTGAGGGCGGTCTCCTCGCCGACGCGCCACTTGGGGCTCTTCACGAACTGGTAGACGGCGATCGGCCAGCCGGCGCTCCAGGCGCGCAGCGCCATCCCGAACGCGGCCGTCGACTTGCCCTTGCCCTGTCCGGTGTGGACGGCCAGGATGTGCTGCCGGCGGCGCTGGCGGGTGGTGAGCCCGTCGTCCGGCACGCTCTCGACCTTGCCCTGCGGCATGTTCAGCTCCCCGTGCGGATCGTGGCGGTGGACAGTGCCGACAGCGGCAGGCAGTCGGCGGACAGGGCCCGGGCGAGGCGGCCGGCGAGGCCGAGCCGCACGGGGCCGGACTCGCAGTCGACGACGACCGCGGGGATGCCGGCGAGCGCGGGCGCGACGGTCATCGGGTCGGGGCCGCTGGTCGCGCGGCCGTCGGTGACGACGACGAGCAGCGGGCGGCGGCGGGCGTCGCGGCGCTTCTCGCCGTGCAGCGTGCGGGCGGCCTGGCGCAGTCCCGCCGCGAGGGGGGTCCGGCCGCCGGTGCGCAGCTCGGCGAGGCGCAGCACGCCGACCTCGTGGCTGGCGGTCGGCTCGAGGACCGTGGTGGCCTCCGCGCCGCGGAAGGTGATCATGCCGACCTTGTCCCGGCGCTGGTACGCGTCGCGCAGCAGCGACAGCACGGCCGTCTTCACGACGGTCATCCGCTGCCGGGCCGCCATCGACCCGGACGCGTCGACGACGAACAGCACAAGGTTGGCCTCCCGGCCCACCTTGACCGCCTCGCGCAGGTCGCGGGCGTGGACGCGGCGGGACCCGCGCAGCGCGGCGGCGCGCACGGTGTCGGGCAGGTGCAGGCTGACGAGCTTGCCGCTGGGCTGCCGGGACCGCACGACGCGGCCGTGCCGGCCGTGCGCGGGTGAGCGCCGGCCGGCGTGGGAGCCCTGCTGCCGGTTGGCCCTCCCACCGATCTTCAAGAGCCGCGTCTTGTACGGGGCCTGCGCGAACGCGAGGTCCCCGGCCGGGCCCGTGGCGGGGCCGGCATCCCCGTCGACGCCCGACGTATCGACCGACGTTTGTTCGGGGGTCGGGCGGCCACCCGGCTCGCCGGCCGGACCCGGCGAACCGGAAATGTCGGATGAGTCGGTAGAAGCGCTCGGCGGGGGCGGGCCACTGCCGTCAGCGCCGCCGTCGTCAGGTCCGCCGCCGTCCGGGCCGCCACCATCGGGGCCGCCGCTGTCAGGGCCGCCGTCAGGGCCGTCGGTGTCGGAGCCGCCGTCGTCGGAAGCGTCGTCCGGGCCGCCGAGCTCCTGGTCGAGGATCTCCTCCAGGCGCTCCTGGTCCGCGCCCGGCGGGTCCAGGGGGTCGCGGCGGCGCCGGTGCGGCAGCGCGAGCCGGGCCGCGTCCCGCAGGTCGTCCTTCGTCACGACGGTCCGGCCGTGCCAGGCGGCGACGGCGACCGCCGTGCGGGCCACGACGATGTCGGCGCGCAGGCCGTCGACCCGGTACGCGATGCAGATCCGCGCGATCCGGTCCAGCTGCGCGTCCGGCAGCGTGACCCGGGGCAGGATCTGCCTGGCGGCGGCGATCCTGCCCGCCAGGGCCGCGTCCTGCTCGACGTAGCGGGCGGCGAACCCGGCGGGGTCGTTCTCGTACTGCAGCCGCCGCCGCACCACCTCGGCCCGCGGCTCGACCGTGGCGGGCGCGGCCACGCCGACGACCAGGCCGAACCGGTCGACGAGCTGCGGCCGCGGCTCGCCCTCCTCCGGGTTCATGGTGCCGACGAGCAGGAAGCGGGCGGCGTGCTTGACGGAGACCCCGTCGCGCTCGACGTGGGCGCGGCCCATCGCGGCGGCGTCGAGGAGCAGGTCGACGAGGTGGTCGGGCAGCAGGTTGACCTCGTCGACGTAGAGAACGCCCCGGTGTGCGGCGGCGAGCAGGCCGGGCTCGTAGGCCTTCACGCCCTCGCCGAGGGCCCGCTGCAGGTCGAGGGTGCCGACGACCCGGTCCTCGGTGGCGCCGACGGGCAGCTCGACCAGCGCGGAGCGGCGCCGGGCGGCGGGCGTGCCGGCGGTGTGCGGGCCGTCGGGGCACGAAGGGTCGGCGGCCAAGGGGTCGCAGGCGAAGCGGCAGCCGGCGACGACGTCGACCTCCGGCAGCAGCGCGGCGACGCCACGCACGACGGTCGACTTGGCGGTGCCCTTCTCACCCCGGACGAGCACCCCGCCGATCGCCGGGGACACGGCGGTGAGCAGCAGGGCCAGGCGCAGGTCGGGCAGGCCGACCACGGCCGAGAACGGATACGGCGACGTCACGGGCACATCCTCCTCGAGCGGGTCCGCGCCCGCTGGGTCATGGAGCACGAGCGGCTGGAGTCTCCTGACTCCCGGATCGCCGCCATCCCCCGACCTTCCGGCTTGCGGCCGTGGCCCTTGCGCTGGAGGGTGGCTCCCCGGTCACAGTGGCGGGACCGTCCCAGATTCGCACTGGGTTCCTCCCTATGACCGCTCGGGGTTCATCGTGTCCCACGGCTCCCAGTGACGTCAACGTGACCCAAATCCTTCGGGCCGGGCACGACCGGCCGAACAGATGACATGTGGAGGAGCGTCGTGCACGCCGTCCTGTGCGTCGTGCTGACCATGGGTCTGCTCATCGCGTCGGTACGGCCGCGCCTGCCACCCCTGGCGCCGGAGACGAGCGTGGCGCCGCCGGGCACCCGGGCCATGTGGCTGTGGGAGCGGGAGAAGCCGGAGGCCGTCGTCGACTGGGCGAAGGCACGCTCGGTGACGACCATCTTCGCGTACTACGACCCGCGCGCCGACGTGACGGAGCTGACCCGGTTGCGTGCGCTGTGCGACGACGCCGGGATCGTCCTCGACGCGCTCGGCGGCGAGCCGGCCTGGACGACCGACCACGCGACCGCGCTCGCCTGGGCGCGGGCCGCCGCGGCGTCCGGCCTGTTCCGGGGGCTGCACGTCGACGTCGAGCCCTACCTGCTGCCGGCCTGGGAGGAGCGGCAGGCGGCGCTCGTACCGCAGCTGCTGCGGCTGCTGGACCAGCTGGCGCTGATCGGCCCGCCGGTCGAGCTCGACGTGCCCTTCTGGCTGCCGACGGTCCAGGCCGGCGGGGAGAACCTGGCCGACGCCGTGCTCGCCCGGGTCGACGGCGTCACGGTGATGAGCTACCGCAACACCGCGACCGGCGGCAACTCGATGCTCGGCGTCGCCGACGACCTGCTGCGGCGGGCCGGGAAGGCGGCGAAACCGGCCCGGCTGGGCGCGGAGACGCAGGCGCTCGGTGACTGCGCGTACTGCACGTTCCACGGCGGCACGGACAGCGCCATGCGGGCCACGCTCAGCGACGTCGACCGGGCCGCGCAGCGCTACGCCGCGTTCGAGGGAATCGCGGTGCACCAGTACGACACCTGGATAGCGCTCACCGGCTAGCTCAACCGGCCGCCGGCCCGGCCGATCTGGAATTCGTCACAGGCAGCCATCATCAACAGAGAAGGACCTCTCCGATGCGCCGTTCAGCCTCGATCGCCCTAGCTTGCGCCGCCGGCGCGGCCGCCATCCTTCCCGCCGCGGCGCCGGCCAGCGCCGCGACCCCGGACCTGGGCCTGGTGGTGCCGCTGCTCGCGCCGATGCTGCCGGGGCAGTCGGGCTGGGTGGGCACCCTGTGGGGCGCCGCCGGCGACGTCTGCGACGTGCGGGTCACCGCATCGGGGCCGGGTCTCACCATCACGTACCCGTCGAACACGCAGAGCTACTCGTCACTGTCGAAGGGTGACTCGCTCGCGGCCGGGCGCGTGGACTACATCGCGTTCAACATCAGCGTCGCCACGAACAAGCTCGTGTCGCTGAACCCGGTGACGCTGAACTACTCGTACACCGAGAAGGCCGACGGCGCGACCACCTGCACCGGCACGAAGCGCACCGGATCGCAGGTCGCGACCCTGCCGGTCGTGTCGGTCACCGGGGACGCCGTCACCCAGAAGACGTCGACGGTGACGGTGCCGAAGAAGACCCCGGTCTGGTCGCAGCTGGTGTTCCAGGCGCGCAAGGGCGGCGTCGACGACCTGCGCATCACCGTCTCCGGCGGCCCGACCGGCCTGGTCGTGAGCTACCCGCAGGAGCGCGCGTACACCCAGCCCAACCAGGCCGCGGCGCTGGCCGTCGGCACCGACGACTTCGCCGCCGTGAAGTTCGACGCCACGAACGTGGCGGTGGGCACCTACAAGCTGACGGTCAAGCAGACGTACGGCGGCATCACCGACACCAACGACCTCACGCTGGTCGTCGTCTGAGGAGGACGCTGACATGATCCGCTCGCGTGTGCTGCTCACCATCGCCGCCCTCGCGGTCACCGCCGGCCTGGCGGGCTGCGGCGACGAGGGCTCGAAGACCCCGGCGAAGATCTCCGCACCGTCGGCGGCCGGACCGTCCGCCAGCGCGTCGTTGACACCCGAACGGATGGAGACGATCTTCCTGGACACGACCGCGGCGCACCTGTGCTCGGTCCAGTCGCGGGTCTACACGGACCCGGCGGCGATGGCCGCCGCGTACGCCAGCAAACCCCTGTACACGGGGCTGGCCGACGCGCAGGTCGAGCAGTACCAGCAGCGGGTCGTCGCCGACCCGGCCTTCGCCGAGCGGCTCACCGCGCAGATCCAGGCGACCTGCGGGACCACCACCGGCTGACCGGTGCCGTCGCGGCCGTCCTCCTCAGCGGAGGGCGGCCTTGCGGCGTTTCTTCTCCGGCTGCACCGGCGCGCGCCGGGCGGCGAGCCCGATCATGAGGCCGACGCCCACGATGAGCAGCGCCGGGATCAGCCAGTCGGTGAGCACGAACGGCGTCTTCACCGGCGCCGGCGCCGACACCGGCGGCTGTGCCTGCTGCGGGCCCTGGGTCGGCCCGACCGTCGCCGGTGGGGCGCCCTCCTTGTTGAGCGCCCGGGTCAGCGCCTCGGACGGGCCGGCGGTCGGCGCGGTCCAGCCCGCCGGCGCCGGCGTCACCGGGCCGCTGTAGGTGAACCGCAGCTGCCCCTTCACGGCCTCCCCGTCGGAGGCGACCGTCTGGTAGGCGGCCGTGTAGAGGCCCTGCTCAGGCCAGTGCGACACCGGGACGAGTGCCGGGAAGCCGGTGTTGTACGACCTGGGCTCGAACTTCCCGTCGACCATGAAGTACTCCTGGACGGGCTTGTCCAGGCGCTTCGGCTCCCCGGTCCGCCAGCCGCCCTCGACCCGCAGCCCGGACGGCGCGGTGACCGTGAACCAGGCGAACGAGGCCGGCTGCTCGGTGAAGTACAGCGCCACCTCGGCGCGCGGCTTGTCGACGGTGCTGTCCTGCACCGGGTCGGACATGGCCAGCTGGCCGTGGGCTGAGGCAGGATGTGCGGGCAGCACGACGCCGAGCACGGCGACGAGCGCCAGCACCGCGATCTTCGACGCACCGACACGGACCGATCGCATCGGCACATGATGCCGGGTTCCCCCATGAGCGACAAGACGCTAAATTCACAGCCCTGACAAACCCCCCGTCACCTCGGGAGCCTTTTCGTGCCTGCAGCTCGTGCCACCGTCCTCGCCGCCGCACTCGTCCTGGCCCTCACGGGGTGCTCCGCCGACCCTGCAACACCTGCGCCGGCGCCGTCCACCACGACCGCGACGGCCGCCGCCGCCGGTACCGACGCGCCGTCACCGACCGCGGGAACCTCCTCGGCACCGCCGTCGCCAATCGCGACCTTCGACAAGGAGATCGTCGTCACCGTCGCGAAGAAGAAGGTGACGCCGCCGACCGGCCGGGTCGAGGTCACCAAGGGCAACCTGGTGCGGATCACCGTCACCTCCGACGTCGCCGACGAGCTGCACGTCCACGGCTACGACAAGAGCCTGACGCTGCCGGCCGGGGCGCCCGCGTCGCTCGAGCTGCGGGTCGACCGGACCGGGCTGTTCGAGGTGGAGACGCACGCGTCGCACCTGGTGCTCTTCCAGCTCGTGGTCCGTTGAACACGGACCTCGCGCCGGCCCTGGCCCACGGTGTCGGCGGCCGCCAGGACCTGCCGCTCACGCTGGGCCAGCTGCTCGTCGGTGCCGCCGCCGCGCTGATCGTGTCGTTCGTGGTGCTCGGCGTCGCGTGGCGCGCCCCGCGGCTCGACCCCGCCGCCGGCCGCCCCGTCCGGACCGTCCCGGTGCCCGCCGTCATCCCCCGGCTCGTGGGCATCCTGCTGCTGGCCGTCCTGGCGTGGACGTTCACGCTGCCCGACACGGCCGACAACCCGGCGGCCGGCATCGTGTACGTGCTGTTCTGGGTCGGGCTGGTGCCGCTGTCGCTCCTGCTCGGCCCCGTCTGGCGGGCCCTGAACCCGCTGCGCACGCTGTCGCTGGGCTTCAAGCCCCGCCGCCCGCTGCCCGAGGGCGTCGGCTACTGGCCCGCGGCCGCGGGGCTCTTCGCGTTCGCGTGGCTGGAGCTCGTCGCCCCCGACCGGGCGACCCTGCCCGTCATCGGCACCTGGCTGGCCGTGTACGCCGTGGCCATGCTCGCCGGCGCCTTCGTCTACGGCCCCGACTGGCACACCCGCGGCGACGCGTTCGAGGTGCTCAGCGACCTCGCCGGCCGGCTCGCCGTCATCGGCCGCCGCCCCGACGGCACGCTCGCCTGGCGCAACCCCCTCGACGGCATCGCCGGCCTGCGCCCCGCGCCCGGGCTCGTCGCCGTCGCGGTCGTGCTGCTCGGCGCCACCTTCTACGACGCGATGTCCGGCGCGCTCTTCTGGCTGCGGTTCACCCAGGAGAACGGGCTGCCCGCCCCCGTCACCGGCACCCTCGGCCTGCTGGCGGTCATCGGTGCGGTGGCGCTCGCGTACACCGTGGCGACCCGCACCTCGGGCCGGCGCGGCCACACGTCGGCGGAGCGCATGCCGGGCGAGCTGGCCCACTCGATCGTGCCGATCGTCGTCGGCTACGTCGTGGCGCACTACTACTCGCTGTTCGTCCTGGAGGGCCAGCGCACCGTCGCGCTCCTGTTCGACCGGCCGGACTTCGACCCGTGGACCGGCGTGATCACCCCGACGGGCGTCGCCAACGTCCAGATCACCGCGATCATCCTCGGCCACCTCGTCGGCACCGTCCTCGCCCACGACCGGGCCCTGAAGGTCTTCCCCCGCGCCCAGGCCATGACCGGCCAGGTGCCGCTGCTGGGGTTGATGGTCACCTACACCGTCGCGGGCCTGCTGCTGCTCTTCACCGGCTGAACCCCCGCCGGAATGCTTGGTAGAGCGGCGCGAGGGAGGAGCGCCGCTCTACCGGTCCAGCGATATATGTGTATCGAAGGGGGGCCTTCGAGCTAGTCCGTGCGAGGGTCCCGGGGGGTTGGGACCCTTTCGGTTGCCGCTGAGAAGAGCATGCAGTCCGCCACTTGGCGCGGACTTGGCGAACACTTGCGCTGACCTGTCACCCACCCGACACCCCTGCCCGGTATCACCCACCTTGATCCACCCCTCCGCGGAGGTGTTCAGGCGGGCGCCTGCTCGCTGCTGGGCTCCTTGGCGCCGGCGGCGGGCTCGCCGGGCTTGTCGGGCTCGGTGGGCTCGGTGGCGCCGGTGGTGACGAGGAGGAGGGCCGCGGCGGCGGCCATCGTGGTCAGGCCGGCGGTGATGAGGGCGCCGCCGCCGCCGAGCCAGGTGACCAGCGGGGCCGCGGCCGCGGTGCCGCCGCCGATCGCGGTCTGGTTGACGGCGCTGACGGTGGCGAAGAGGCGGCCGTGGCGTTCGGGTGGGGTGCGGGCGGTGATCAGGGCGTTCTGGGCGACGTTGAGGATGCCGTTGCCGATGCCGCCGAGGGCCGCGGCGGCGTAGGCGAGCAGCAGGCCGGGGGCGAGGCCGATGCCCGCGATGCCGGCGCCCATGGCGAGGCACGCGACGGCGACCGCGACCCGGTGGCTGAGGTGCAGCAGGGGCAGCAGCTGCGAGCCGACGAGGACGCCGACGCCCCAGACGGTGAGGTAGAGGCCGTACTGCGCGGAGGAGGCGCCGAGCTGGTCGACGAACCGGAACGGCGCCGCGACGTTGTCGACGATGGCGGCGCCGACGCTGATCGCGACGCCGAGGACCGCGACGGTCAGGACCCGGTCGGCGAGCAGCAGCCGCAGCCCGCCGGACCGGTCGTCGGCCGCGGCCGAGGGGTCGGGGCGGCGGCGGACGGTGAGCAGCGCGCACGCGCCGGCGAGCAGCGCGAACGTGGCCGCGTCGGCGAGCACCGCGGCCCGCACGCCGAACCAGCCGGTGAACAGCCCGCCGACGGCGGGGCCGAAGATCCAGCCGAGGCCGAAGCCCAGCGACAGCCGGGCGTACCCGCGCTCCCGCCCGCTGGGCCCGGTGATGGCCGGCACCAGCGAGCTCGTCGCCGGCCGGACGAACGCCGCCAGCGCCGAGAGCGCCGCGAACAGCAGCACCGTCGGCAGCGGGCCGTCCAGCAGCGCGAGCGGCACCGCGACCAGCGCCTGGCCGAGCAGGGCGACGATCAGCACGGCACGCGTCTCGAGCCGGTCGACGGCCCGGCCCACCACCGGGGCCAGCACCACGACCGGCACCAGCTCCGCGGCGAGGAGCGCGGCGACCCACCCGCTGCCCTGCGGCTGGAGGCGCAGCAGCAGCGCGATGAACGCGGCGGCGTCGCCGGCGACCGACACGGCGAGCCCGGCCGTGAGGATCCCGAGGTCAGCACGCCCGCGCCCCGCATCGACGGTCCTCATGGTCGCCATGTCCGCCACCGTACCGCCGCCGCATCCGACCGCAGGGCCCCTGATCCCGTATCCTTCGCGGGTTCAAGGGTGGTGACGGGGGGTCGCTGTGGTGGTACCGGAGTCCGGGCACGGCTGGCACCTGCCCGACGGGCCGCCGCCGGGCGACCCGGACGAGCGGGGCGCGCCGGCCGACGAGTTCCCGACGCCGCCGGTGTACTGGCCACCGCCGCAGCCGGCACCCGCACCGTCCTCCGCCCAGGGGGCCCGGCGGCCCGCCGTCATCGCCCTCGTCCTTGCCGGCCTGGTCAGCCTGGTCGCGTGCGTCTGTGTGTCCGCCTACCTGAACGACAAGCCGGAGCTGCCCCGGTCCACCGCGCCCACCTATTCCCGGCCCGCCGCGCCGGCCGCACCGTCCCTGTCGTCGCGGCCGCCCAGCAGCGCTCCGGCGGGTCCGCCGCGGGTGTGGGCGCTCAAGGCACCGGCGAGGGCGGGCACGATGCGGCGGTCGGACGATCCCCCGCCGGTCCCGGACCCGTACTCGGCGACCTACGAGGATCCGCTCGACCCTCAGTACATGGTGATGCTGACCGGGCAGGTCGGCGCGCGCTTCACGCAGGACGGCCCGCAGGCGGCGGTCGACGCGTGGCTCGCCGCGCAGGACCCGGCCCGCGCGCAGACCACGCTGTGGGCCGAGGAGATGGTGTGGCGCGGCCCGCTCACGATCGGCGGCGTCGCGCTGTGCCGGGACTCCGTCGGGCTCCCCACGCCCGAGGCCTGGTGCGCGTGGGCGTCCGACGGTGTGGTGGTCGAGTTCGTGTTCGTGCGGGTGCCGGCGCCGGTGGCGTGGGACCGGATGGCGGAGATGCTGCCGGCCATCGCCACGTACTCCTGACGCCCGGTTCCGCGGTGTCGTCTCCCGGAACCGCGGAACGCCGGCCGGCCCGAAGGCCGACCGGCGTTCCTAGCGCAGTCGAGACGCACCCGGCGGGTGGTCAGGCGCTGCTGTCGGAGATCTCGTAGTTCGGGCCGTCCATGACGTTCCCGAGGAAGCTCTCGAAGCGCTCCGTGAGCGACATGACGTGCGAGTCCGAAGCCTCGGCGCCCTCGATCTCGGCCGCACCGAACCCGGCGGAGCCCTCCTGGCCGTACGCGGCGAAGGTGTGCTCCTGCTCGATCTCGGTGTGCTCGTACCGCGTGTACTCGGTCACCTCGTAGTGGTTGCCCGCGGCGTCCGTGTACTCGATGTGCTTGACGTTCTCGTACTCGGTGTGCTCGATGCTCTGGTGGTCGGTCTCGAGGATGCCGTACTGCGAGTTGTAGTCCTGCTCGCCGACACTCGCCTCGTGCGCCTCCGCGAGGCCGCTGTGGCCCTCGCTGGTCTCGATCTCGCCGTACTCGCTCATGGGGGTGGTCCTCTCGGATGCGTTCTCTCGGTGTTGCGCTGTTGGACCTAACGGTACGGGCGTCCGCCAGACCCAAAATCCCGGAAACGTGCCACCCGCACATCCCCGGATCGGCCCGTTCTTCAGCTGACGTCGCGTGGGGGTAGCAGCCAGGAGACCTGGGCGGGGGTCAGGCCGGTGTCATCGAGGACCTCGGTGAGCGTGTCGCGGGGTTCGCGGCGGTCGAACTGCACCAGCTCGATGCCTGGTGAGGGGTCGAGCTGGACCTTCGCGAAGCCGACGACCGTGCCGGTCGACAGCCTGGCGAGGGCCATGACGGTGGGCGAGATGTCGTTGAGCACGGGCGTGAACCGCAGGCCGAACCGGTGCTCCAGGTCGGGCCGCTCCAGGGTCAGCTTCGCGAACACCTCGGGGGCGCCGCGGGGCGTGTCGATGTCGACCGGCTCCATGGCACCAACCTACCGGTGTCACTTTCTTGCATTTCACCAATTATTTCTTGCATGTGCGAGTCCGTCCGGGTTCTGGCACACTGCCGCACCATGCTGGAGGAACTGGTGCAGCCGAACGAGACCACCGTGCCGCTGCTGCCGTGCGTGGCCCCCGAGGAGACCGTGGCGTTCTGGCGTTCGCTGGGGTTCGCGGTGACGTACGAGCAGCGCCGGCCCTACCTGTACCTGGCCTTCCAGTGGCGCGGGGTCGGCCTGCACTACAAGCAGCCGCCGGGCGGCATCGACGCGGCACGGGAGGACATCGGCGGCTGCCTGGTGATGGTCGACCTGGTCGCGCCGTACCACGCGGCGTTCACGGAGGCGATGCGGCGCACGTACGGCAAGGTCCTCGCGAAGGGTCTGCCCCGGATCACCCGCTTCCGCCCCGGCGCGTCGCGCTTCACGGTCGTGGACCCGTCCGGCAACTCGATCATCTTCATCCAGCGCGACGAGCCGGCCGAGGTGGAGTACGGCGGCGCCAAGCACCTGCAGGGCCTGGCCAAGGTCCTCGACAACGCCCGCATCCTGCGCGAGTTCAAGCACGACGACCTGGCCGCGTTCCGCGCCCTGAACTCCGGCCTCCGCCGCCACGCCGACGGCGCCACCACCCTAGAACGCGCGGTGGCCCTGGCCTCACTCATCGAGCTGGCGACTGCCCTCGACGACCCCGGCCGCATCCCGGAGTGGGGCGCCCAGCTGCGAAGCCTCCCCCTCACCGCCGAGGAACGCACCACGGTCCAGTCCGCCGTCGCCGACCCCGCCGTGCTCGAACCCTGGCTGCCCGCGACCTGACGCGTGAAGTGCGAACAACCCGGTGGATCCGTCGGATCCACCGGGTTGCTGAGCGATCAGGTCAGTGCGTCGGGGTGGCCACCTTCTCCGAAGCCGAAGCCGAAGCCGAACCCGAGGCCGGAGCCGTGGTCGCGGGGTCGGGGGTGGCCAGGTCCAGGGTGGTGCGCAGGGCGGTCGGGCGCATCAGGGCCGCGGCGGCCACGCCGATGAGCGCGATGCCGGCCGAGATGAGGAAGATGTGGCCGGTCGCGTCGCCGTAAGCGGCCCGGACGATGTGCTGCACGGCGGGCGGGAGGGCGCCGAGGTTGAGGTTGCTGGCGCCGCCGCCGGAGCCGGCGGGGACACCCGCCGCGGCCAGGGAGTGCGTGATGTTGTCGGTGACGCGGCGGGCGAGGACGGCGCCGAGGACCGAGACGCCGATGGTGCCGCCGAGCGAGCGAAAGAAGGCGATCGTCGAGCTCGCCGCGCCGATGTCCTTCAGGGGCACGGTGTTCTGCACGGCGAGGACGAGGTTCTGCATGGAAGAACCGACGCCGACGCCGACCAGCAGCATGGCCGCGCCGACGAAGACGAGCGACGTCTCGTGGTCGATGGTGGCCAGGGCGGCGAACCCGAGCACGAGGATGACGGTGCCGGCCACGATGTACGGCTTGATGTTGCCCGAGCGGGTGATCAGCCGGCCGACGATGATCGAGGCGCCCAGGACGCCGGCCATCATCGGGATGGTGAGCAGGCCGGCCTCGGTCGGGGTGTAGCCGCGGCCGATCTGGAAGTACTGGCCGAGGAAGACGGCGCCGCCGAACATGGCCATGCCGACGGCGAGGCTCGCGACGATCGACAGGGCGGTGGTGCGCTGCCGGACGATCTGCAGCGGGACGACCGGCTCGGCCGCGCGGGCCTCCACCAGTACCGCGGCGGCAAGAAGGACCAGTCCGGCGCCGACCATCGCGAAGGTCTGCCACGACAGCCACGCGAACGAGCCGTCGACGAACGAGACCCAGATGAGCAGGATGCTGACGCCCGCGGCGATGAGCGTGGCGCCCAGGTAGTCGATCTTGACGGGGCGCTTGACCGTGACCAGGTGCAGGGTCTTCTGCAGCACGAACAGCGCGATCACGGCGATCGGCACGCCGACGAAGAAGCACCAGCGCCAGCCGAGCCACGACGTGTCCACGATGACGCCGCCGAGCAGGGGGCCGCCGACGGTCGCGACGGCCATCACGCCGCCGAGGTAGCCGTTGTACCGGCCGCGCTCCCGCGGCGGGATCATCGCCGCGATGACGACCTGGACGAGCGCCTGCAGGCCGCCCACGCCGATGCCCTGGAAGGCGCGCGCGGCGATCAGCTCACCGGCGTTCTGCGACAGGCCGGACAGGATCGAGCCCACGACGAAGATGACGATGGAGATCTGGACGAGCAGCTTCTTGCTGTACAGGTCGGACAGCTTTCCCCAGATGGGGGTGGAGGCGGTCGCGGTGAGCAGGGTGGCGGTGACGACCCACGTGTACTGGCCCTGGGTGCCGTTGAGCGCCCCGATGATCTTCGGCAGGGCGGTGGAGACGATGGTGGAGCTCACCAGCGCCACGAACAGCACGAGCAGCAGCCCGCTCAACGCTTCGAGAATCTGCCGATGCGACATCGGCTTGGCGTGACTCATCGTGTTGCCTCCAGGTGCAGGTCGTTCGCGAAGCGGCGCAGGTAGCCGCTGAAGTGCTCGAGGTCTTCGGGGCTCCAGTCGCGCAGCGCGCCGGCGAGCAGGTCGTCGTACCAGGCGACCGCGTCGGCGAGGGTCTGCCGGCCGGCGGGCGTGAGCTCGAGGAGGGTGGCCCGCCCGTCGTGCGGGTCGGGGACGCGCCGGACCAGGCCGGCCTGCGAGACGGCGCTGACCGCCCGGCTGGTCGTCGACTGGTCGAGGGCGCACCGCGCGGCGACCTCCTTCAGGTGCCGGCCGCCGTCCGAGCGGTCGATCGCCTGCAGCAGCCCGACCGTGCCCGACGGCAGGACCGGATGCCGGCGGCGGTGCTTGAGCACGCGAAGGACCTTCATCAGCTCGTACAGATCGTCGCGCAGCATGGACACCTCCCCAATTACTTGCCTTCTACAAGCATCAGAAAAAGTTGCCCAGTGCGCAAGTTTTCTCAGTGAGAAGTGGGTAACATTCGGAACGTGAGCACCGGGCTGCGGGAACGCAAGAAAACCGCCACCCGGCAGGCCCTGCACGAGGCCGCCGTCCGGCTGGCGATCGAGCACGGCCTCGACCGGGTCACCGTCGAGGCGATCGCCGACGCGGCCGACGTGTCCAGGCGGACGTTCTCCAACTACTTCGCCAGCAAGGAGGAGGCGTTCCTCTACGGCGACCACGCCCGCATGTGCGTGCTCATCGACGCGGTGCGGGCCCGGCCCGCCGGCGAGGCGCCGTGGCAGGTGCTGACCGCCGCCGCCGTCGAGGTGTTCCAGGTGCTCGGCGCCCGCGACCCGCGCTGGATCGCCCAGGTGCGGCTCGTCCGCCGGCACCCGGCGCTCGCGGCGCAGCAGGTCACCACGTACACCTCGATGGAGGACGGCCTCACCGCCGAGCTGGTCGCCCGCGGGGTCGAAGGGCCGATCCGGGCCCGTCTGATGGCCGCGGCGTTCATGGCGTCGGTGCGGGTCGCGATCCAGGCATACCCGGACCGCACCGAGGGCGCCGCTCTGATCGACGTCATGCGAGAAGCCCTCGCCGTGACGGGCGAGGGCTTCCGCGGGTAGGGGAAATCGGGGTCAGCCGCTCCGGCGCGGCGGCAGGGGTCAGCGGGCGCCGGTCAGCTGCGGGCGCAGCATCAGCAGGACACCGAGCGTCATGTAGCCGATGAGCAGGTGGCCGCCGCCGACGTAGTCCGCGAGCGGCGAGCCGAAGATGGCGAAGACCGGGACGGTGACGACGGCCCAGCTCTCCGCGACCACCGGCCAGATCCGCACGACGCCCTTCCACCGGCCGGTGATCGCCAGCTTCACGCCGATGACGGCCATGCCGAGCATCGACAGCGGCCAGAAGATGTCCATCGGGACGAGCCACGCCGCGTCGCGCAGCGCCGGGACGGCGTGCAGGACGCTCCACAGCGTGGCGATCGCCAGCAGCACGTGCTCGACCACGAGCATGCCGCGGGCCACCTTCGTGAGGCCCGTCGCGCGGGTCCGGACCTGGACGGCGAGCAGCGCGAACAGCCCCAGCTGGAAGAGCCCGCCGGTGGCGTCGGTGATGGTGAGGCCGAGGGAGTCGGTCGGGTTGTTGCCGACCGTGAACATGCTGGCCGCCCACGCCGCCGTGCCGGCGGTCAGGGCCAGGCCCAGCTTGCGGACGCCACCCACGGTGATGGCGGCGGGGGGCTGCTGGCCGGTGAGGACGTCGGTGCGGGCGGGGACGGGCTCGGTGCGGATCGTCATGGCAGGTTCCTTTATGTGAGGCGGCGGGGCTCGCCGGGTATGCCGAGAATCCTGCGTCCCACCGCGACCCGGGCGGCAGGGCCGCGCGCCCCCGATGGCGTCCCTTCCCGTGTCCCGGCCCGGACGGGACTCCGGTCCCCGGGACCGCGGGACTGCCTGGCTGACACGATGGCCGCATGCGCACGCGGCTCCCCACCATCGCCGGCGGGCTCTTCGTCCTGCTGGCACTCGCCTCGACGGTCATCTCGATCGTCCTGGACGCCGCGATCGGCGCCGAGCGCCGCGCCTCCGACGGCATCGAGGCGGGCTGGATCTCCGGCCTCGCCGGCCTGGCCCTCGCCGTGCCGGGCGCGCTGCTGGCCCGCAAGGTCCCGCGCAACCCGGTCGCCTGGATCCTGTGCGTCACCGGCCTGCACTGGTCCAGCGACGGCACGTTCGCGTCGTGGGTCGCGTACGCCACCGCCCACGACCCCTGGCTGCCCGGCGTCACCATCTCCTGGTGGATCTACCAACGGCTCGGCGCGGCGCTGCTGTTCTCGCTGCCGCTGCTGCTGATCTTCTACCCGGACGGCCGTCCGCCGGAGGGACGCTGGCGCTGGGCCTCGTTCATCAGCCTCGGGTTCACCGCGGTCCTGCCGGTCACGCTGCTGTTCGTCCCGACCCGCATCGCCGAGGCGCAGGTCGGCGGCGACGACCCCTCCTCGGACCTGAAGCTCTCGATCGACCTGCTCACGCTCCCCCTGCCCGACGGCGTCTGGGTCGTCCTGCTCCGCCTCGGCTATGCGGCGCTGCCGTTGAGCCTGCTGGTGCCCTTCGCGGTGGTGTTCCGCCGGTACCGGCAGGCGAAGGGCCTCGCCAAGACCCGCATGCGCTGGCTGGTCTGGGCCGGCGTCGTCGACGTGCTGGTCATGCTCTCCGCGCTGCTGCTGCCCCAGTCGGCGCTGTCGCTCGGCCTGTTCGTGGCGATCGTCGTCACCGGCGGCGCGATCGCGGTCGGCATCCTGCGCCCGCGCCTCGTGGACATCGACCGGCTCCTCGGCGGCACCGTGCTCTACGGCGCCCTGGCCACTCTCGTCGTCGCCGTCGACGCGATCCTGCTCGCCGCGGCGACGACCCTCCTCGGCGAGCAGGGTGCGGCCCTCGCCGGGCTGCTCGTCGTGATGCTCGTGTACGGCCCGCTGCGGCACCGCCTCTGGCAGCTGGTCCAGCGCGTGGTGCTCGGGCGGCGGCACGACCCGTACCGTGTCGTCTCCGGCCTCGCGGAGCAGCTCGAACGCACCGACAGCCCCGAGGACCAGCTGCTCGCCGTCGCGCGCAGCGTCGCCGAGGCGTTCAACGCCCCCTACGTCGCCGTCGAGGTCCACCGCGGCGGCGACTCGACCCTGCTCGCCGAGCACGGACAGCCGGTCCCGGACTGTTCTACGCTGCCCATCACGTACCGTGGCGAAACCGTCGGCAGACTGATCCTGCCCGCCGGCGGACCCCGCACCGACCTCTCCCCGCGCGACGAGCGGCTCCTCGCCGACGTGGTCCGGCAGGCGGCGGCCGCGGCACGCTCCAGTCACCTGGCCGCCGAGCTGCAGCTGAGCCGGGAACGCCTGGTCGGGGCCCGCGAGGAGGAGCGCCGCCGGGTGCGCCGCGACCTGCACGACGGGCTCGGCCCGGCGCTCGGCGGGGTGGCGCTGCGCATCGACACCGCCCGCAACCTGCTGAAGTCCTCGCCGTCCAGGGCCGACGGCATCCTGCGGCAGGCCCGGGAGGACGTGTCGACCGCGCTCGCCGACGTACGCCGCCTCGTGCACGACCTGCGCCCACCGGCCCTCGACGACGTGGGCCTGATCGGCGCCGTCGACCAGATCGCCGACCGCCTCCGCACGCCCGCCCTCGCGATCCGCGTCGCGGGCGCCCTGCCCTCGGGGCTGCCCGCGGCGGTGGAGGTGGCCGCCTACCGGATCGCCTCGGAGGCCTTGACGAACGTGTCGAAGCACGCGCGGGCGTCGTCGGTTGCCGCTGATTTTTCCGTTGTCTCGGACAGGTTGGTGGTGACGGTGACCGACGACGGCGCCGGGATCGCCGCCGGCACGCCGTCCGGGGTCGGGCTCATCTCGCTGCGGGAACGCGCCTCGGAGCTCGGCGGCAACTGCGAGATCGAGTGCCCGCCGGACGGCGGCACGACCGTGCGCGCCACACTGCCTCTAGGATCTTCCCGTCAGGAGGTGGCCGATGGCCGATGAACCGGTCCGGGTCCTGGTCGCCGACGACCACCCGATCTTCCGCGACGGCCTCGCCGTCCTCCTCGGCTCCGTCGACGGCATCGACGTCGTCGGCACCGCCGCCACCGGCGCGGAGGCCGTCGCCATCGCCGTCGACCTGCTCCCCGACGTCGTCGTCATGGACGTGCAGATGCCCGACCTGAACGGCATCGAGGCCACCCGC
Source organism: Dactylosporangium sp. NPDC049742 (assembly GCF_040674675.1). Lineage (NCBI taxonomy): Bacteria > Bacillati > Actinomycetota > Actinomycetes > Micromonosporales > Micromonosporaceae > Dactylosporangium > Dactylosporangium sp. NPDC049742. The sequence continues at coordinate 41,658 of NZ_JBFANF010000009.1, forward strand.
CGCCTCTCCGCCGAGGCCCCGTCCGTCGGCGTCGTCGTGCTCACCATGTCCGAGGACGACGGCACGGTCTTCAGCGCCGTCCGGGCCGGCGCCCGCGGGTACCTCGTGAAGGGCGCCGAACAGGAGGAGATCGTCCGCGCCATCGACACGGTCGCCTCCGGCGGCGCGGTCTTCGGCGCCACCCTCGCCCGCCGCATCGCCGAGTTCTTCGCCGCCGGCCCCCCGACCGCGACGACGGCCTTCCCCGAGCTCACCGCCCGCGAGCGCGAGATCCTCGAGCTCCTCGCCGCGGGCCGCTCCAACGCCCAGATCGCCCAGACCCTCTACCTGTCCCAGAAGACGGTCCGCAACAACGTCTCCAACGTCTTCGCCAAGCTCCAGGTCGCCGACCGTTCCGAGGCCATCGTCCGCGCCCGCGAGGCCGGCCTCGGCCGCCCCCAGTAGCCGCACTCCATCAGCACGAATGCCGCAAAGCCGGGCATTGACCAACGTCTGTAACGGACAGCGCGGGACCAGCCACACGCGCTTCGCACACGGACCAGCCGCGCGGACTTGCGACGCGGGACCAGCCGCGCGGGACCAGCCACCCGGACTTGCGACGCGGGACCAGCCGCGCGGGACCAGCCGCGCGGACTTGCGACGCGGGACCAGCCGCACGCGCTTCGCACACGGACCAGCCGCGCGGACTTGCGACGCGGGACCAGCCGCGCGGGACCAGCCACCCGGACTTGTGACGCGGGACCAGCCGCGCGGGCAGCACGCAACCATCGACCGAGCGAACGCCCCGTTCCAGCGACGGCCCGTCTCCACACCCGAAACCCCAGCCCGCGCCCCGCGCAGCGAGGAGCAGCCTTCACACACAGATGTTGATCAATGCCGTCGGCGGGATCGACGTTGCGCAATCCACCTACATTTCGATCTCTAAAACGAGGGTGGATCGCGCAGCGTCGATGCGCCAAAGCCGCAAATCCGGGCATTGACCAACGTCTGCCGTGGGCAGCGCGGGAACGGCCGCGCGGGAGCAGCGGCGGAAGACGCCGGGGATGGCGTCACCCGAGAGTACTTCGCAATGGAGTGTCTGAGGCGAGCACGCCTCGGGTGGGCGGGTGGGTCAGCGGGAGGTGATGGAGGAGATCAGGCCGTACTCGACGGCGTCCTCGGCGGACAGGACGCGGCCGGTGGACAGGTCGTCCTCGATGCGGGAGCGGGGCTGGCCGGTCGCGGCGGCGATGCGCAGGACCAGGTCCTCCAGGTCGCGCAGGTAGCGCCCGGCCTCGGCGACGACCTGGTCGGCGGTGCCGCCCGGGCTGGTGACCTTCGGCTCCGACAGGCGGAACCTGGCGTGCGCGAACGCCGTGCGGGTCGCCGCGGCGCAGAACACCCCGAGGGCGGCGCCGCCGACCTGGCCGACGGCGGTCGCGTGGACCGGGGCGTGCACGGCGTCGAGCGCGTCGACGAGCGTGAACACCGCTGCCAGCTGCCCCTCCTCCGCCGACAGGTGCAGCGTGATCGGATCGGCGCCGATCGCGTCGAGGGCGAGGAGCGTCGCCGCCGCCCGGCCCGCCATCTCGGGCTCGATCACCCCGCGCAGAAACACCATGCGCCGCCCGAACAGCTGCTCGTCGAGCCACGGCGCGTGCTGCGCCTGCGGCGGCTGCGGGTCTTCGTCGGGCCGCCACTCGGGCCGGAACCGCAAACTGTGCTCCATACGCCGACCCTAGGCGACCTCGCCCCCACCCGCCGCACCCCGTGTCCCCATTCCGCTGCGGGCGGAAGCCGGGCTCGCCGACCAGCCCAGGCAGACCGCGAGATCCCCGCCGTAGGTGGGGAACGGGTGCCGGCCCGCGGCGGCGAGCTCGTGGCCCAGGCGGAGGCGGTCGCCCCAGGTGGGGTTTCTCCGCAGCCAGCGCTCCAGGTACGGCTCGACGAGGTCGGGCCGGTCGCGGGCGGCCAGCCACTCGACCAGCGACGACGGCGAGTTGGTGCGGTCGCCGGGCACCGTGACCACGGCCCGGTCCGGGTCGCCCGCCTCGTCGAACCACGGCAGCACCGCGTCGCGCACCACGGCCGCGAAGGTGGCGAGTGCCGCGGGGCGGCGGGCGGGGTCGGTCAGGTCGATCTCGCCGTCGGGGTAGTCGCCGTACACGTAGCCGTTGGCGCGACCGGCCGCGTACCCGAGCGGGTGACCGATCGCCCAGCTGCCCTGGTCCGGGAGCAAGCAGCGGCCGGGGTTGGCCCGCCGCCAGGTGGTCAGGACCGCGTCGTGCAGGATCAGGCCCGTCTGCACCGTGATGGTGCCGGTTGCGCGGTTCGCCGGCGACGACTGGAACCAGACCTCGTGCGTGACGCCGCCGACGGTACGGGTGAGGTTGCGGCGACGGGCCGACCAGGCGAAACCGGTGCCGGTCAGCAGGCCACCCAGGTGGTGACCCGCCGCGGCGACGACGTCCGCCGGCCGCCGCGCCGAACCCAAAGCCGCAACCGAAACCGAAACCGAAGCGGAAGCCGACGCCGGAGCCGGAGCCGGAGCCGGAGCCGGAGCCGGGTCGGTCATGTCACGAGTGGGGGCGGTCGAGGCCGAGGTGGTCGAGCCAGTCGTCCACGGGGTGGCCCAGGTCCTCGGCGGTGTCGAACCAGTGGGCGGCGGTGGCGGCGTCCTCGGGGACGCCCTCGCCGGTGAGGTGCATGTAGCCGAGCATGGCGGCGGCGCGGGGGTTGCCGGCGTCGGCGGCGCGGCGGTAGTAGGCGGCGGCGAGGGTCAGGTCGGCGGGGAAGCCGTCGCCGGTGGCGTGCGCGGCGCCGAGGTTGTACAGCGCCCGTGGCTGGCCGAGGTCGGCGGCGCGCAGCAGCCAGCGGCGGCCGAGGTCCTCGTCGCGGGGGACGCCTTCGCCGGTCGCGTGCAGCACGTACAGCTCGAAGGCGGCGTCGGCGTCGCCCTGCGCGGCGGCCCACTCGTGGTGCGGCACGGCGGCGGCCGGGTCGCCGAGCCACTGCTCCAGCAGCCCCAGCCGGTAGCGGGCGGCGGGGTCGGTGGCGGCGTGCGGGCGCAGGTGCTCGCGGGCCGTCCGCTGCGCGTCGGCCGGGCCGTCGGCGCACGCACGGGCGAAGAGCAGCGCCCCGTCGCGGTCGCCGAGCGCGGCGGCCTCGGCGAAGCACTGTCGGGCCTGGTCCAGCGTGGTCCCGCCGGCGGGGAAGGCAGGGGCGAGCACGGCACCGCTCACGCCGAGGTAGCAGTGGCCGAGCTCGGTCCAGGCGCGGGCGCTGCCCGACCGGCCGGCGGCGCTGAGCCCCGCGACGACCTCCTCGGCCGCCGTGAGCGGCAGGATGCCGATCATCAGGTCGCCGCGGTTGATACGGCCCGCGAGGTCGATGCAGTGTGACTCGTCGAACTCCACCCGCGCAACCTAGCAGCCGCCGGCCCGCGACCGTCCTGGAGTGAATTTCCCGTTTCCGTCGGGCTGCCACTTTCGGCTGTCACCATGCGGGTGACGGGTACAGCTTCCAAGACCTCTGGAGTGCGCATGGTGGACGCCTCGCTCAACGAGTCCGGCCTCGCCGACACGGATCTCGTCGAGATCGTCAACGAGGTCTGGGACGCGTACCTGCAGCAGCCGGACGCCCAGGCGACCGATCACGAGCCGGTGCTGGACATGCGTCCGATCACCGCCGCCGTCTCGATCACCGGCGCCTGGGAGGGTCACGTGCGGGTGCTCGTACCGGCGGCGGCGGCGAACGACATCACCGGCCTGATGCTCGCCATGGAGCCCGACGAGGTCACGGACCAGGACGTCACCGACGCCATGGGTGAGCTGATCAACGTGGTCGGCGGCAACCTGAAGAACCGCGGCACCCAGCCGGCGAAGCTGGGCCTGCCCGTCGTCGCGACCGGCAAGATGCTGTTCCCGTCGACCCGCGAGACGCACCGGCTCGCCGTCGGCTGGCAGGGCAAGCCGGACGAGCCGATCACGTTCAGCGTGCTGCACGTGCACCGGGACCGGCCGGTCACCAGCCGCATGGCGTGACCGTGGCGGTCACCAGGTTCGCTGCCGCACCAGCGCGGCCTCGATGCGTTCCGCCGGTGCCGGCGTGCCGTAGTAGTGGCCCTGGCCGTAGCGGCAGCCCGCGGTCCGCACGACCTGCAGGTGCCGCTCCGCCTCCAGACCGTGGGCGACGACCGTCACGTTGAGCCGCTGCGCGAGGTTCACGACGACGTCGATGATCGGCGCCGCGGCCCCGCCGCCCGCCGGGTGCGCCGCGAAGAGGGCGCCGTCGACCTTCAGCACGTCCGTCGGCAGCCGCCGCAGGTGCGCCAGTGACGTGGCGCCGGTGCCGAAGCCGTCCAGCGCGGTCCGCACCCCGATGGCCCGCACCGTGGCCAGGGGCTCGACGGCCCGGTCGAGGTCCACCCCGAGCTCCCGCTCCGACAGCTCCACGACCAGGTCCGGCGGGTCGATCTGGTGGCTGTCGAGGGCGAGGCTGAGCCGGCCGGCGAACCCTTCGGCGACGAGGTCGTCGATCGCCACGTTGACCGACATCCACAGCTGGTACCCCTCGTGCTGCCACGACGACAGCTGCCGGCACGCCTGGTTGAGCACCCAGTCGTGGATCTCGCCGGTGATCCCGAGCTCCCGCGCCACCTCCAGGGTCTCCCTCGGCGGGACCGTGCCGAGGGTGGGGTGCCGCCAGCGCAGCAGCGCCTCCACCCCGATCGGGTGCCCTTCGACGAGGTCGTAGACCGGGTGGTACGCGAGGTCGAGCTCGCCGCGCTCGGCCGCCTGTGGCAGGTGCTGCTCGAGCGTGGCCCGCCGCACGTAGGCGTCCTCGACGGCGGCGTCGTGCCACTCGACCTTGCCGCGCCCGCCGCGTTTCGCCCGGCGCAGCGCCAGCCCGGCGCGGCGCAGCGACTCCTCGGCGCCTCCGGCGGCCGGGGCGAGCCCGATCCCGGCGGACAGCTGCAGGTCGGCGCCGGGCAGCGGGTACGGCTCGCCGAGGTCGCCGAGCAGCCGCGTCGCGAGCGTGAACGCGTGGACCTTGTCGACCCCGGTGTACACCGCGAACTCGTCGCCGTTGAGCCGCGCCGCGACGTCGCCCTTGCCGATCGCGGCGCGGATGCGGGCGGCGGCCTCGACCAGCATCGCGTCGCCGACGTCGGAGCCGTGCAGGTCGTTGACGCCCGCGAAGCCGTCCAGGCCGATCATCATCAGGTGGCCGGTCTTGTCCTCGAGGTGGGCCAGCAGCGTCCCGCGGTTGGCCAGGCCGGTCAGCGGGTCGGTCCGCTGCGTGCGCTGCAGGCTGCGCTCCAGGTCCTGTTCGGCGGTGACGTCCCGCAGGTGCACGACGACGCCGTCGACCTCGGGGTTGCCGCGTTCGTCGGTGACGCTGACCTCGACCGGCCGCCACGCCCCGAACCCGTCCTGGATCCTGGCCCGCACCGGCTGCGGCGACGTCCGGTCCAGGGCCAGCTCGTCGGCGTCGCCGGGGCGCACCAGCTGCAGGAACGGCCGGCCGACCACGTCCTGGTCCGACAGCCCGAACTGCCGCGCCGCGGCCGCCGACTGCCACCGCACCGACAGGTCCCGGTCCAGCACCACGATGACGTCGGAGGATCCCGCGACCAGCGTGCGGAAGGTCGCCTCCTGCGCGTCGAGCTGGCCGCTGTACCGGCGCAGCGCGACCGCCTCGAGCAGCTCGCGTGCCGCGACGGCCAGCACGGCGAGCGTGCCGATGACCATCGCGGGCGTGCCGAGCTGCCCGCGGCTGACGAGCGCGTACAGCACCGCGGCGGCGCCGGCGAGGACGGGCGCGACGAGCAGCGGGTCGCCGATCAGCGTGCCGTCGGTGGCGGGCCGGCCGGGCTGGCGGTCGACGTACACCGACCGGCACGCCCCGGCCCAGACCAGCACCGACCCGAGGACGAGCAGGCCGCCCGCGACGAGCAGCCAGGTGCCGCCGCCGGCGGGCCGCAGCGGCAGCACCGCCAGGCCGAGGACCAGGAGCGCGACGCCCCCGGCGGCGGTGACGGCGGCCCAGCGCGGGAACGGCGCCCATACGCCGCTGACGACCGCGACCGTGATGCCGACGATCGCGAGCAGGCAGGTGGTGAAGACGGTGGGGCTGGGGTCGCCGTGCTGTTCGAGGACGAGGACGAGCAGGGTCAGGAACTTCCACAGTGCGACGCAGATCCCGTCGAGCGCCCGCCGGAACGCGCCGGGCGTGTCGACGGTGACCCCGGGCAGCTTCAGCAGGCCGGCCACGAGCGCCGCCCCCGCGACCGGCGCGACGTACCCGGCGACGGGCGTGGCCACGGCGGAGACCCCGGCGCCGAAGACCCCCGAAGCGAGCGCCACGAGACTGAACACGGTGCCGCGCGGCAGCGCCTTCGGCGCGGCGGCGACGGCCTCGTCCGCGTGCGGGTGCTGCCGGCCGGCGCCGACCGCGAGGCGCAGCAGCCAGGCGGCGTGCAGGGTAACCGCGGCCGCGGCGGCGACGAGGACGGCGACCCCGGCCGGCAGCCCGAGCGGCGGCCCGCCGACGAGGACGGCCGCCGCGACGGTCAACGTGAGCGGTGCCGAGGCCATGAGCATCCGGCCTCGTGATCTGTGCGCGCCACCGATACCCGGTTTCATCGCGTCGGTCCGTTCGCTCGCTCGGCAGGGGGTCCTAGCTGCCCCCAGCAACGACGGGCGCGGCCAGGGGTGACGTCAAGGTCACCCGATCGAACGAAACTCCGCCCGTTTTGCGGCGGTTTATGGATATACGGCTCGGGGCCGATGTGAGCGGCGCGCCGGGATGGGTAGCAGGGCGGGTTTGCCCGCCCCTCGCGGGGGCCCTGCGGGGTGGGTCCGGCATGCCAGGATGAGCCGATGGGGAGCGTCGACGAGGTACGCGCGGTGGCGCTGAGCCTGCCGCGGACGACGGAGCACCTGATCCGCGACCGGGTCAAGTTCCGGGTGGGCAGCATCGTCTACCTGGCGCTGTCGCAGGACGAGACGACGCTGGGGTTCGCGTTCCCGAAGGAGGAGCGCGACGCCCTCGTGGCGACCGACCCCGGCCGGTTCTTCCTGCCGCCACTGTCGGACCTGCGGTTCAACTGGGTCTGCGGCCACCTCGCCGAGCTCGGCGGCGAGGAGCTGCGTGACCTGATCGTCGACGCGTGGCGGATGGTGGTCCCGAAGCGCGTCTACGCCGCCTGGCACCAGAGCCTGTCGTGAGCGCACCAGAGCCTGTCGTGAGCCTGGCCGTGCCGCCGTTGTTCGCGGCGCTCGCCGGGGCGCGCAGCGTCCTGGTCGCCGGGGCGGGCGGCGGCTTCGACGTGTACGCCGGGCTGCCGCTGGCGCTCGCGCTGCGCGCCCAGGGGAAGGTCGTGCACCTGGCGAACCTGTCGTTCACGGCGCTCGAGCTGCTCGACCTCGACGCGTGGCTCGCGCCCGGCGTCGCGCTGGTGACGGCGCGGACGGAAGGGCTCGAGGACTACTTCCCGGAGCGGGCGCTCGCGCGGTGGCTGCGGGGGCAGCGGGAGCCGGACATCGTGTACGCGTTCCCGCGCACCGGGGTGCGACCGCTGCGGGAGGCCTACGCGACGCTCGCCGGGCAGCTCGACCTCGACGCGGTCGTGCTCGTCGACGGCGGCACCGACATCCTCATGCGCGGCGACGAGGCCGGGCTCGGCACCCCGGCGGAGGACATGACGAGCCTCGCCGCGGTCGCGGGCCTCGACGTGCCGGTGAAGCTGGTGACGTGCGTGGGGTTCGGGATCGACGCGTACCACGGCGTCCGGCACACCCAGGTGCTGGAGAACATCGCCGCGCTCGACCGTGACGGCGCCTACCTCGGCGCGCTGTCGATCCCGTCGGCGAGCCGGGAGGCGGCCCTCTACCGGGACGCCGTCGCGCACGCGCAGGCCGCGACGCCGCTGCGGCCGAGCATCGTCAACGGGCAGATCGCGGCGGCGAGCCGGGGCGAGTCCGGCGACGTGCGGTTCACCAGCCGCACGGGCGGCAGCACCCTGTTCGTGAACCCGCTGATGACCATCTACTTCAGCTTCACCGTCGACGGCCTGGCGAGCCGGGTGCTGTACCTGGACACGCTCGAGGACACGGTCCGCATGGAGCAGGTGGTGGCCCGCATCGGGCGGTTCCGCGCCGGCGTCACGCCGCGGCCCGCGCGGCCTTTTCCACACTGACGGGTGCCGGACAGCTGGTAGCCTTGCGGATTCGGCGAGCGGGGTGGAGGTGAGGCGTGAGGACCGCACTGCGCACGACCGCGGTCAGTCTCGCGCTGAGCATCTGCGCCATGCTGCTCGGCCTGACCCAGGCCCACCACACGCTGCCCGGCGACACGTTCCAGGTCGCGCGGACGGCGAGCGTCGCGTCGGCGGCGCCGGGAGCGGAGGCGCCCCAGGGGCGCAAGCTCCCCCGCACCGGCGACACCGGCGCCGACGGGGCGCACTGGCTCGTGGTGCTGCCCGCCACCGTCGACGTCACGCCGCCGGCGGCCCGCTGGTCCGCGGCGGCCGGCCCGTCCCACGTCCACAGTGGACGCTGCGGGGCCACCCCGGGCTGCCGGGGCCCGCCCACTTCCTGAGGTTCCACGCCTTTCCGCAGCCGTGACCCCGCCGGGGTCGACGGTTTCGTCGCGTTGTCCTTCAGGAGGTTTCCGTCATGTACCGCATACCGGCACGCCCGCGTCAGCTCGTCACTCCGCACGGCCCGCCGGGCCGCCGGTGAGCGCCGTCGCCGCGATCGTCATCTTCACGGTCGCGTTCGCCCTCATCGCCACCGAAAAGGTCCACCGGGTCGCCGTCGCCCTGTTCGCCGCCGGCATGATGGCCCTGCTGGGCCTGGTGCCCGGCAAGGACGTGTTCTTCTCCGAGCACGCCGGCATCGACTGGAACGTCATCTTCCTGCTGCTCGGCATGATGATCATCGTCGGGGTCATCAAGCAGACCGGCGTCTTCGAGTTCCTCGCCATCTGGGCGGCGAAGCGCTCCGGCGGCCGGCCGTACAAACTCCTCGTGATGCTCATGGTCATCACCGCGGTCGCGTCGCCGTTCCTCGACAACGTCACCACGATCATGCTGGTCGCGCCGGTGACCGTGCTGGTGTGCCGCAAGCTGGGCATCCCGGCCGCGCCGTACCTGATCGCGGAGGCCCTCGCCTCCAACATCGGCGGCGCCGCCACACTCATCGGCGACCCGCCGAACATCATCATCGGCAGCCGCGCCGGCCTGACGTTCAACGACTTCGTCGTGCACATGGCCCCGATCGTCGTCGTCCTGTTCGTGCTGTTCGTGCTGCTGGCGTGGGTCATGTTCCGCAAGCGCTTCGAGTACCACCCGGAGCGTGTCGCCGAGGTCATGGCCATGGACGAGCGCGCGTCGATCACCGACCGGCGGCTGCTGATCCGGTGCCTGGCGGTCCTCGGGCTGGTCGTCACCGGCTTCGCGCTGCACGCCGTCATCCACGTCGAGCCGGCCATCATCGCGCTGCTCGGCGCCGGGCTGATGGTGCTCGTATCCCGGGTCCCCACCGCCGCCTACCTGGAGGAGGTGGAGTGGTCGACGCTGGTGTTCTTCATGGGCCTGTTCGTGATGGTCGGCGGCCTCGTCGAGACCGGCGTCATCCACCGCATCGGCACCTGGGCGACCGGCCAGGTCGGCGACGACTGGTTCCTCGCCGCGACCGGGCTGCTGTTCGGATCCGCCGTGCTCGGCGCGTTCTTCGACAACATCCCGTACGTGGCGACGATGGCCCCGATCGTCGAGGACATCGTGGCGACCACCCCCGACCCGGCCACCGGCCAGTCGCTGTGGTGGGCGTTCGCCCTCGGCGCCGACTTCGGCGGCAACGGCACCGCCGTCGCCGCCAGCGCCAACGTCGTCGTGCTGGGCATCGCCGCCCGCTCCGGCGAGCCGATCAGCTTCTGGCAGTTCACCCGCTACGGCATCGTCACCACCGTGATGACCACCGTCATCGCCTGGGGCTACGTCTGGTTGCGCTACTTCTCCTGACCCACGCCCCACACAGGGTGACCGCCCCGGCCACCGGGGCGGTCACCCGCGGCGCTACCAGGTCCGGCGCTTCACATCTCTGGGGTTTGTCGGAGCGGCGAAGGGGACGAAACGATGAGATATTCGACGGGTGGACCATTTCACAACAGCTGCGGGGCCGCGGTCGCGGGCCCTTAACATCCGGTCATGAGTGAGGCTGTGCGCCTCGGCGCCGACTTCGCCGACGGTGACCTGGAGCAGTGGCAGCGGCTGGCGCTGGCAGTGCTGCGCAAGACCGGCGCCGCCGACGACAGCACGCCGCCGGAGGCGGTCGCGGAGCTGCTGGGCAGCGCCACGTTTGACGGGATCGCGGTGGCGCCGCTGTACACCGCCGCCGACGCGGCCGGGTTGCCGGCGGCCGGGTGGCCGGGTCAGGCGCCGTTCATCCGCGGCGGCAGCGCGCAGCCGCGGGCGTGGGACGTGCGGCAGCGGCACACCGACCCCGACGCGAAGGCGACCCGCGAGGCGATCCTCGCCGACCTGGAGAACGGGGCGACCTCGATCTGGCTCGACGGGATCGCGCCCGGCAGCATCCCCGACGTCCTCGACGGCGTGTACCTCGACCTCGCCCCCGTCGTGCTCGACTGCGGCGCCGCGACGGAGGACGCCGCGCGCGTGTTCCTCGGCCTGCCGGGTGACGACAAGCGCGGCAACCTCGGCGCCGACCCGCTCGGGTGGCAGGCGAAGACCGGGGAGCCCGCCGACCTCGGCCTGCTCGGCCGGCTCGCGAAGCAGGCCCCGCGGCACGTGCCGGTGGCGACGGTCGACGCGACGCCCTACCACGAGGCCGGCGGCAGCGACGCCGAGGAGCTCGGCTTCGCCGCCGCGACCGGGGTCGCGTACCTGCGGGCGTTCGTCGACGCGGGGATGAGCGCCGGCATGGCGCTGCGCCAGCTGGAGTTCCGCTACGCGGCCGGCCAGGACCAGTTCGCGACGATCGCGAAGCTGCGGGCGGCCCGGCGGATCTGGTCGAGGATCGCGACGGTCTGCGACGTGCCACACCTCGGCGCGCAGGTGCAGCACGCGGTGACGAGCGCGGCGATGATGACGGCCCGCGACCCGTGGGTGAACCTGCTGCGCACCACCGTCGCCTGCTTCGCCGCCGGGGTCGGCGGCGCCGACGCGGTGACGGTGCTGCCGTTCGACGCGCGGCTCGGGCTGCCCGACGGCTTCTCCCGGCGGATCGCGCGCAACACCTCGACGCTGCTGGTCGACGAGGCGCACGTGGCCCGGGTCCTCGACCCGGCCGGCGGCTCGTGGTTCGTGGAGTCGCTGACCGACGCGCTCGCGCACGCCGCCTGGGACGTGTTCGTCGAGGTCGAGCGGGCCGGCGGGATGGGCGCCGCGCTCGGCAGCGGGCTCGTCGCCGACCGGGTCGCCGCGACCTGGCAGCGCCGCGCCGACCGGATCGCGCACCGCCTCGACCCGATCACCGGCGTCAGCGAGTTCGCGTCCCTGGAGGAGCGGCGGCCGGTCCGCTCCCCCGCGCCGCAGGCACCGTCGGGTGGGCTGCCGCGGCACCGGTACGCCGAGGCGTTCGAATCCCTGCGCGACGCCGCCGACGGCTCGGACCAGGTCGTCAGCCTGGTCACGCTCGGCCCGGTCGCGGCGCACACCGCGCGGGCGTCGTTCGCGGCCAACCTGTTCGCCGCCGGCGGCATCCGCACGGTCCACAATGGACCCTCGCCGACCGTGGCGTGCATCTGCGGCTCCGACCGTTCCTACGCCGGGGAGGCCGAGGACACCGCCCGCCGGTTGAAGGCCGAGGGCGTGAAGACCGTCTGGCTGGCGGGGAAACCCGCCGGCTACGAGCACGTCGACGACTACCTGTACACCGGCTGCGACGCACTCGCCGTGCTCCGCCGCACACATCTGGACCTGGGACTGGTGGCGCCGTGATCCCCGACTTCACCGAGGTCGCCCTCGGCACCCCCCGCGTCGACGCCACCCCGCCGGAGCCCGCCGAGGCGTGGCCGACCCCGGAGGGCATCGACGTCGCCGGCGTCCACGGCGCACCCGACCTCGACGGGCTCGACTTCCTCGACACGTACCCGGGGATCGCCCCGTTCCTGCGCGGGCCCTACCCGACGATGTACACCACGCAGCCGTGGACGGTCCGCCAGTACGCCGGGTTCTCCACCGCCGAGGAGTCCAACGCCTTCTACCGGCGCAACCTCGCCGGCGGGCAGAAGGGCCTGTCCGTCGCCTTCGACCTCGCCACCCACCGCGGCTACGACTCCGACCACCCGCGGGTCGCCGGCGACGTCGGCATGGCCGGCGTCGCGATCGACTCCATCCTCGACATGCGGCAGCTCTTCGACGGCATCCCGCTGGACAAGATGAGCGTGTCGATGACGATGAACGGGGCGGTGCTCCCCGTGCTCGCCCTCTACATCGTCGCCGCCGAGGAGCAGGGCGTCGCGCCGGAGCAGCTGTCCGGCACGATCCAGAACGACATCCTCAAAGAGTTCATGGTCCGCAACACCTACATCTACCCGCCCGCCCCGTCGATGCGGATCATCAGCGACATCTTCCGGTACACCTCGGAGAAGATGCCGAAGTTCAACTCGATCTCCATCTCCGGCTACCACATCCAGGAGGCCGGGGCGACCGCCGACCTGGAGCTCGCCTACACCCTGGCCGACGGCGTCGAATACCTGCGCGCCGGCCGCGACGCCGGCCTCGACGTCGACGTGTTCGCGCCGCGGCTGTCGTTCTTCTGGGCCATCGGCATGAACTTCTTCATGGAGGTCGCGAAGCTGCGCGCCGGCCGGCTGCTGTGGGCGAAGCTCGTGCGCGAGTTCGGCGCGAAGAACCCCAAGTCGCTGAGCCTGCGCACGCACTGCCAGACGTCCGGCTGGTCGCTGACCGCGCAGGACGTGTTCAACAACGTGGTCCGCACCTGCGTCGAGGCGATGGCCGCCACCCAGGGCCACACCCAGTCGCTGCACACCAACGCCCTCGACGAGGCCCTGGCGCTGCCGACCGACTTCTCCGCCCGCATCGCCCGCAACACGCAGCTGCTGCTGCAGCAGGAGTCCGGCACGACCAGGGTCATCGACCCGTGGGGCGGCAGCGCGTACGTGGAGCGCCTCACCCACGACCTCGCCGCCCGCGCCTGGCAGCACATCCAGGAGGTCGAGGCGGCCGGCGGCATGGCCCGCGCCATCGACGAGGGCATCCCGAAGCTGCGCATCGAGGAGGCGGCGGCCCGCACCCAGGCCCGCATCGACTCCGGCCGGCAGCCGGTGATCGGGGTCAACAAGTACCGGCCCGACGCCGACGAGCCGATCGAGGTCCTGAAGGTCGACAACTCCTCCGTCCGCGCCCAGCAGCTGGCGAAGCTCGCGCGGCTGCGCGCTTCCCGCGACGCCGCCGCGACGCAGGCCGCCCTGGACGCGTTGACGGCCGGCGCCGCGTCGGACGGCAACCTCCTGGAGCTGTCGGTCGCGGCGGCCCGCGCGCACGCCACCGTCGGGGAGATCTCCGACGCTCTGGAGAAGGTGTTCGGGCGGCACACGGCGCAGATCCGTACCATCTCCGGGGTGTACCGCGACGAAGCCGGCAACGACGAGCTCATCGACCGGGTCCGCGCCGCCACCGCCGAGTTCGCCGAGGAGGAGGGGCGCCGCCCCCGCATCCTCGTCGCGAAGATGGGCCAGGACGGCCACGACCGCGGGCAGAAGGTCGTCGCGACCGCGTTCGCCGACCTCGGCTTCGACGTCGACGTCGGCCCGCTCTTCCAGACGCCGGACGAGGTGGCCCGCCAGGCGGTCGAGGCCGACGTGCACATCGTCGGCGTCAACTCCCTCGCCGCCGGGCACCTCACCCTCGTCCCCGCGCTGCGCGACGCCCTCGCCGCCCTCGGCCGCGACGACATCCTCGTCATCGTCGGCGGCGTCATCCCCCAGCAGGACTTCGACGAGCTGCGCGCCGCCGGCGCCGCCGCGATCTTCCCGCCGGGCACGGTGATCGCCTCCGCGGCCCTGGACCTGCTCGCACAACTGCGCCGGTGACCGCACTCCTGGAGGGGGTGCTCGCCGGGCACCGCGCGTCGATCGGGCGGGCGATCACCCTCGTGGAGTCGACCCGCCCCGACCACCGCGCCCAGGCGCAGGAGCTGCTCGTCGCGCTGACCCCGCACGCGGGCCGGGCCCGCCGCGTCGGCGTCACGGGCGTCCCCGGCGTCGGCAAGTCCACGTTCATCGACGCGCTCGGCACGTTCCTCACCGGCGCCGGGCACCGGGTCGCGGTCCTCGCCGTCGACCCGTCCTCGACCCGCACCGGCGGCAGCATCCTCGGCGACAAGACCAGGATGGCCCGCCTCGCCGTCGACGACGCCGCCTTCGTACGGCCGTCGCCCACGTCGGGCACCCTCGGCGGCGTGGCCCGCGCGACCCGCGAGGCGATGACCGTCGTCGAGGCGGCGGGCTACGACGTCGTCCTCGTCGAGACCGTCGGCGTCGGCCAGTCCGAGACCGCCGTCGCCGGGATGGTCGACACGTTCCTGCTGCTGGCGCTCGCCCGTACCGGCGACCAACTGCAAGGCATCAAGAAGGGCGTCCTGGAGCTCGCCGACGTCATCGCCGTCAACAAGGCCGACGGCCCGCACGAGCCCGACGCCCGCAAGGCCGCCCGCGAGCTCGCCAGCGCGCTGCGCCTGCTGCACACGTCCGGCGCCCGCGACTGGCAGGTGCCGGTCGTCACCTGCAGCGGCCTCACCGGCGCCGGCCTGCCCGACCTCTGGTCCCGCCTCGAGGCCCACCGCGACCACCTGTCGTCGTCGGGCGCCCTCGACCGCCACCGCGAGGCGCAGCGGATCGCGTGGATCTGGGAGACCGCCCGCGCGACCCTCCTGGACCGCCTGCGCACCGACGCCGCCGTGCGGGCCCTCGCCCCCGACCTGGAGGACCGGGTCCGCGCCGGCACCATGACCCCCGGCCAGGCCGCCGACGCCATCCTCGCCGCCTTCCACCGCCCGGCGTAGCGAACCTCAGGCGGCGCCCTTCGGCTCCGGCGGCGCCTCCCGCTCAGACGGTGCCGGCCAGGCCGCGGTCGTCAGGTCGGCGCGGCCGAGGTTCACAGGGACTGCTGCTTCAGCCAGGTCAGGCAGGTGTCCGCCACCTCGCGCCAGCCGGAGTCGATGGTCAGCGAGTGCGCCCGGTCCGGGAACGTGACGAGGTCGGTGACGGCCTCGGAGTGGCGGTACTGCTTGAGGGTCGCCCGGGTCACCGACTCGGGGACGGTGTGGTCCTTGCCGCTGGCGATCAGCAGCAGCGGGCCGCGGGTCTGGTTGCCGGTGGCGACCTTCGCCGGGGAGTGCGGGTCGAAGTTCGCGGTGGCCGCCTCGAACAGCGGCTTGCCCGGCGCGGGGATCGTCCAGCGCTCGTGGAGCTCGTCGGACTCCTGCTCGGAGACGGTGTTGGCGAAGGCGAACCGGAACTGCTCCGCGGTCAGGGAGACGGCCCGGTGCAGGTTCGCCGGATTCCTGAAGACCGGCAGCGTGGCCCGCAGCGCCGACAGCGGCACCGGCAGCACGCCCTTGATCTGAGCGGCGTCGATCGCGATGGCGGCGAGGGCACGGTCCTGGCCCAGCAGCTTCTGGGCGATCATCCCGCCGAACGAGTGCCCGATCAGGATCGGCGGCGAGGGCAGCCGCTCGATGACGCCGGCGAAGTGCTCGACGACGTCGTCGATGCCGTGGTCGCCGATCGCGTCGGGGTGCCGCCGCGACGCCTCGACCGTGGCGCCGTCACCGGGCCAGCCGGGGGCGTGCGGGTCGTAGCCGGCGTCCCGGAACAGCTGGATCCACGGGTCCCACGACGAGGCGTGCAGCCAGAGGCCATGGATGAAGAGCACGGGCGTGGTCACGGTTCGTCTCCACTCGACGCGGGCAGGTGCAGCGGTCGTGAGCACGGTAGGCCGGCACCGCGGCGGCGGGCTTCAGTCGCGGCTAGCGTCAGGCGACTGAACCTGATGGGACAGCGCGGCGGCGAGCTGGCCGCGGGAGGCGACGCCGAGCTTCGGGAAGATGCGGTACAGGTGTGAGCTGACCGTGCGGTGCGACAGGAACAGCCGCTGGCCGATCTCGCGGTTCGACAGGCCCAGCGCGGCCAGCTCGGCGATCTGGGTCTCCTGCGGCGACAGCCGGTCCCGCGGGTGCAGCGTCGGCTGCCACCCGCGCTCGCCGGTCGCCCGCAGCTCCTGGTCGGCCCGCTGCGCCCACGCGCGGGCGCCGACGGCCTCGAACGCGGCCCGCGCCGCGCGCAGCGGCTCGCGGGACTCGACGACCCGCCGCTGCCGGCGCAGCCACGAACCGTAGGCCAGCTCGGCGCGGGCCCGGTGCCAGGGCAGCCGGCGGCTCGCACCGTCCACGGCGAGCTTGAACAGCGTCTCGGCCGACCCGTGATCCGCCAGCACCGCCCTGGCGTACTCCAGGGCGATCGTCGACCCGGTCGCCGGCGACGACCCCGCGATCCGCTCCATCGCGGCCAGCGCCGACCTCGCCTCGGCGAGCCGGCCGGTGTGGACGGCCGCGTCGGCCAGATAGCCCAGCGTCCACACCTGCTGCACCCGCTGGAAGGCCTGATCCCCGGGCTGGAACACGCGCACCAGCTCGCGGTACGCCGGCTCGGGCCGGTTCGCGCCCAGCTCGGCGATCCCGCGGGCCAGCTGCACACCGGCGAGCAGCGACGACGCCGCGTTCGGGGTCCGCAGCGCCGTGTGCTCGGCCTCCGCGAGCAGGACGTGGTGCGTGTCCCAGCCGCGGCCCACGCCGTCGATCAGGGCCACCGCGATGCGGGCGGTCGCGGCCCACAGCGACTGGCCCGTCTCGTCCGCGAGCCGCATCGCCTCGTCCGCCGAGCTCGCCGCGTCGAACGTGCCCAGGTAGATCTCGGCCCACGCCCGGATCGCGAGCGCCTCCGCGAGCAGGCTCATGCGGCCCTGCGCGCGCAGCTCGTGCACGGGGGTGGACAGGAACGTCACGGCCCGGGGGAAGTCACCGGTGCAGAACGCCGCGATGCCCAGCAGGCCCGCCAGGTCGGGGCGGCCGCCGGCGTCCGCGGGCCACCGCGCGAGCTGCTCGATGACCGCCGGCCCCTGCTCGTGCGACTCCGACAGCGCGTGGATGGCCAGCAGCCGCGGGTCGCCGGCGGGCACGTCCGCCTCCCGGGCGGCCTCGACGATCGCGTGCCGGAGCCGCTCCCCCGGGTCGCGCCACCAGACCCGGCGGGCCGCGCCGACCAGCAGCTGCATGGCGAGCTCGACGTCCCCGCCGGCGGTGGCGTGCCGGGCCTCGCCGACGAGGTGCCGCACCTCCGCCGGCTCGCCCGTGGACCCGTCGTGGAAGACACCCTCGAGCCAGATCAGCCGCGACCGGTCCCGGGGCCGCAGCGTCACCCCCGCGACCTGCGCCTTGATCTGCTCGACCTGGTCGAAGCGGCCCAGCTGGTAGCCGAGCTCCGCGGCGCTGAGCAGGCGCGCGGCCTGCGCCTGCGGGTCCGGGCTCAGCGCCGCCGCCCGCTCCAGCCACGCCGCCGCGGACGCGATCGCGCCGCGGCGCTGGGCGTTCCCGGCCGCCTGCTCCAGCTCGGCCGCGATCCGTTCGTCGCGCCCGGACACCGCGGCGGCCCGGTGCCACACCGCCCGGTCCGGCTGCGCGGCCAGCACCCGGGCGAGCGCCTCGTGCGCCTGCTGGCGCGTCGCCGGCGGCATGGCCTGCCGCAGCGCCGAGCCGACCAGGGGGTGGGTGATGCGGTACCGGTCCCCGGCCACCGTCAGCAGCCCGTGCTCGAACGCCGGCCGCGCCGCGACCCGGTCGACCGGCGCGCCGTGCAGGATCCGCGCCGCCGCGAGCACGTCGTTGACGTCGTCGCCGTCGTCGACCGCGGCCACCGTCAGCACCGCGCGCACGGCCGGGCCCAGCTGCTCGGCCCGCGCGGCGAAGGCCCGCTCCAGGCGGGTGGTCATGGGCAGGTCGTCGTCGAGCTCGGCCCACGCGTGCTCCCCCGACTCCAGCGCGGACGCGAACTCGATCAGGGCGAGCGGGTTGCCGCCGGCCTGCCGCAGCACGCGGTCACGCACCGCCGGGGCGAGCCGCGGCGCCCGCGCCTCCAGCAACGCCGCCGCGGCGGCCTCGTCGATGCCGCCGAGCTCCATCCACTCGACCGTGCCGGCGTCGGCGAACGGCAGCGGCCCCGACCGTGACGTACACAGGACGACCACCCGCTCACTGTCGATCCGGCGGGCGACGAAGGCGAGCGCGTCGATCGACGGCCGGTCCATCCAGTGCAGGTCGTCCAGGCACACCAGCACCGGCGTCCGCCGCGCCAGGTCGACGAGCAGCTCCAGCACGGCCAGGAACGCGAAGAACGGGTTCACCTCGGCCGAGTCGCCCATGGCGAAACAGGCGAGCAGGGCGTCGCGCTGCATGGCCGGCAGCCGCTCGGCCCGCGGCAGCAGCGGCCGCAGCACCTGGTGCAGGCTCGCGAACGGCAGATGCGTCTCCGACTGGCTCCCCCGCGCCGCCAGCACCGTGAACCCCCGGGCCCGCGCGTGCCCCACGACCTCCGCCTGCAGCGCGCTCTTGCCCACGCCGGGCTCGCCGAGCAACCCGACCGCGCACCCCCGGACGTCGACCGCGTCCAGATGCCCGGACAGCGCCCGCACTTCATCGTCACGCCCGAGAAGACGCTGACCGGTCGACCTGCTCACGCCGACGAGCATTCGCCTCCGCCGCCCCCGTGTCCAACCGGGCCGGCCCGCACCAACTTCAGATCTCGACGGGTCTGCCAGTGGTGAGGTCGACGACGCTGATCGCCTCCATGGGGCAGGAGGCCATCGCGTCGAGGACGGCCTCGTCGTCGGGGGACACGTCCTGGTTGACCGGGTGGGCCCGGCCTTCGACCTCGTCCAGCTCGAAGCGGTCCGGGGCGATGCCCTGGCAGCTGCCCGAGCCGATGCACGTGTGGTCCACGGTGATCCGCCACATGTTCACCAACCTATCGAACTGCGCCATTGTTTGCCGACCTGAGCCGGGTTGGCAAGATTCGTACGGACGATTGAAAAAGTTCAACACCGGTCGTAGCTTTTAGGCGCTCACCCACGCTCACCCCTGACCCGGTCCGGCCTCGGCGGAAGGTGACCCCATGCCCGCGTACCCCACCAGCGTGCACTTCAACACCGGCCGCGCCGCTGAGGGCCCGCTCATTTGGGCCCAGGTCGCGATCTGGGACGTGCTGCGCTGGCTGCCACCACGCGACTCGACCCTCAACCTGCTCACCCGGTGCCCCGTCCCGCCGCACAACGACCTCGGCGGCGTGCTCGCGGCCCTCCGGGGGCTCGTCGAGCGGCACGACTCGCTGCACACCGTGTACCTCGACACCCCCGAAGGCCCCCGGCAGCGGGTCGTCGGCGAGGGCCACATCCCGCTGCGGGTCCACGACATCGGCGACCGCGGCACCGACGAGGCCGCCGCGGAGCTCGGGGAGGCGCTGCGCGCCCCGTGGTTCGACATCGGCGCCGACCTGCCGCTCCGGGTCGCGATCCTGGTCCGCGACGACGCCCCGGTCACGGTCCTGCTCGCCGCCAGCCACATGGCCGTCGACGGCGGGAGCTTCGCGATCGTCCGCGGCGACCTGCTCAACCTGCTGCAGGACCCGCCGGTCGCCGTCGAGCCGGGCCAGCAGCCGTTGCAGCGCGTCGAGTACGAGACGTCCGCCGTCGGCCTGCGCAGGGAGGCGAAGGCGCTCGCCTACTGGGCGAAACACCTCACCGGCGTCCCCACCCGCATGATCGAGAGCGTCCGCGACGGCCGGCCGCCCAACCTCGACTGGGGGCTGATCCAGTCCCCCGCCCTGGCGCTCGCCGCGAACGGGCTCGCCGCCCGGGCCGGCGTCCCACCGGCGACGGTGCTGCTGGCCGGGACGGCGCTGCAGCTCGCGGCGTACACCGGCGAGACCGAGGCCCTGCTCCGCATGATCGTGGCGACCCGCTTCCGGCCGGCGAGCCGCGCGCTGGTCGGCGCCTTCAACCAGAACGCGCTCTTCCGGCTCGACTTCACCGGCCGCCCCGCCGAGACCGTCGGCGACCTGCTGCACCGCGCCTCGGACGCCGCGCTCCTGGCGTACGCCCACTGCGAGTACGACCCGCGCCGGCTCGAGGCGCTGTTCGCCGAGATCGCCGCCCGCAGCGGGATCACCCCCGACGGCTACTGCTTCTTCAACGACACCCGCTTCGTCGCGCCGGACCAGCCCCCGCCGGCGCCGCCGGCCGACCTCGCCGACGCGATCCACGCGGCGCTGCCGGCGACGAAGCTGCGCGCCCCCGTCATCGACCGCCTGCCCAAGGGCGCCAACTTCTTCATGTTCCTCACCGACCTGAGCGACACCGCCGAGCTGATGCTGTGCGCCGAGCACGGGTTCCTCGGCGAGCGCGGCCCCCTCGGCTTCCTCGACGGCCTGGAGCGCCTCGTCGTGAAGGCCGCGCTCGACGAGGACGTCACGACCGGCACGCTGTACCGCGACGCCGCCTGCCCGTGACGGCCCCGCACCACCGTGCTCAAGCCCGCGACGCGACGATGACGGCGGCGGCCCGGTCACCGGAACGCCGGTGGCCGGGCCGCGAGACACCGCGCGCTCAGGTGCTGGGGCGCGGGATCAGCTCGGGGGAGATGACGTCAGCGATCGTGCTCTCGCGGAGGTGACGGTTGTGGCGCGGCACCTGCCGGGTCTTGGCGTCTGCCAGGCGCCGGCGCAGGTCGTCGCGGACCTCCAGGATGGCGGCGTGCAGGTCCTCCTCCGTCGATGTGGTCACCGCCTTCGGGTGGCCGGGGGTCCAGCACTCCAGGGTGACCTTCTGGCCGCGGGCGTTGCGGTCCTTCACCGACACCTCGATCTCCGTCGCGTCGACCGGGAACGCGGCCAGTTGGGTGTCGAGCGTGGCGAACTGCTCGGCGATCCAGACCCTGTCGCCCTGGGAGAAGCCGGCGCCGACGCGCAGGCAGTCCTCGACGGTGGCCGGCGTGCTCGTAGCACTTCTCGACATGTCCGAGACCCCTTCCGTTGCTTGCCTTGACTTTGACCGCTTACCCCTCAATGACCCGGTTCATGTCCCCCAATCCTTCCTAGGAGGCTAGCCCACCACCCTTGGCGATGATTCCGGCCCGAATCCGTCAGCTCACCCGGTCGGCGGCCGATGGAGGGGACAGTATGTCCAGACCTCCGTGGATCGTCGCCGTCGTGACAGCGCTCGCGATCCTGCTCACCCCGGCCGTGGTGCTCGGCACGGCCTCGCTCGCGAACGCCGGCGAGGGGGGCGACCCTGCCCTGATGCAGAAGCTCGACGAGGCGAACCGCGCGTACATCGACGCGCAGAACGCCCTGACCGCGTCCCTGCAACGGCAGCAGGCCCTCGAGGAGCAGCAGCGGAAGCTGGAGCCGGAGTACGCGAAGCTGCGCGACGAGACCCAGACGATGACGGTCGCCGCGTACCAGAACGGCGGCGGGCTGCGCAGCGCGGCGACGCTGCTGGACAGCCGGACGCCGGGGGTCTTCGCCGACCGGGTGAGCACCCTGGAGGTCATCGCCCGGCGCAACGCCGCCCGGCTCACCCGGCTGACGGCGATGCGGACCGAGCTGACCAGGACGAAGGCGACGATCGACGCCGAGGTCGGCACGCAGCAGGCGAGCACGGCGGTGATGGCGAAGCAGAAGGCCGACCTGGAGGAGGCGCTCGCCCGGTCGATGGCCGCCGTCGACGTGTCCACCACGTGGAGCGGCAAGACCACGACCAAGGTGGCCGAGCCCGCGCCGCGCCTGGCCGACGGCTCCTGGGCGGCGCAGTCGTGCGGCACCGACGACCCGACGACCGGCGGCTGCCTCACGCCGCGGACCCTGCACGCGCTGCAGGAGGTGCGCAGGGCCGGGTTCATGCGCTTCGTGTCGTGCTGGCGGGCACCGGGCGAGCCCTACGAGCACCCGAAGGGCCGGGCCTGCGACTTCGCCGCCGACGTGAAGGGCTTCGGCGGGGTGGCGGCGGGCGCTTCGAAGGAGTACGGCACGCAGCTCGCCGCTTGGCTGATCAAGAACGCGCAGGCGCTGGGCGTGATGTACGTGATCTGGTTCAAGCAGATCTGGACGCCGGCGGGCGGCTGGCACGCCTACAACAGCGGCCAGGGCGACCCGAGCAGCGACCACACCAACCACGTGCACATGTCAATCTACTAGCACCGACAGCAGCGCCGTCACCGCCGGCAGCGCCGCCCTGCCCGCCGTGACCAGCGCGTCCAGCCGCCGGGCGCCCGCGACGGGCAGGTCGGTCACCCGTACACCCGCCGCCAGCGCGTCACGAAGCGCCAGGTCCGGCGCGATGGTGGCGCCGTGCCCCGCGGCGACGAGCGCGAGCACGACCGGGTAGTCGACGCACGCGTGCACCCGCCGCGGGGTGAAGCCGCGCTCGCGGCCGAGCCGGTCCAGGACCTGCCCGGTCGTCGACGTCGGCGGGCCGGCGATCCACGGCCGGTCGGCGAGGTCGCCGTAGGAGAGCACGGGCGGCCAGCCGGCGGGCACCACGACCCGGTACGGGTCCTCGCCGAGCGGCACCACGCTCACCTGCCGCCGCGACTCCAGGCCCAGCGAGGCGTCGCGCTCGGTGATGGTCACGTCGAGGCCGCCGAGGCGCAGCTCGCGCAGCGCGGGCGGGCCGTCGAGCTCGGTGATCGAGCAGGTCACGTCGGGGTGGTCGCGGGCGAGGCGGGCCATCGCGGGGATCAGCAGGTGCCGGATCACGGTCGCGAACGCGCCGACGCGGACGAGCCCGGCGGCGCGGCCCGACATGGCGACCAGCTCCCGCTCCGCCTCGGCGAGCTCGCGCTCGATCGCCTCGGCGCGGACGGCGAGGACCCGGCCGGCGGCGGTGAGCACGGCGCGCCGCCCGGACCGGTCCACGAGCGGCCGACCGACGGTGTGCTCCAGCTGCGCGAGCTGCTGCGACACCGCCGACGGGGTGACGTGCAGCGCCGCGGCGGCGCCGGCGAGGGTGCCGCGGCGGGCGATCGCGGCGAGCACCGCGAGGCGGCGCGGGTCCAGGTTCATGCAGTCCTGCTTCAGTGCAACTGTAGGAATTCTCGCTCACACGTTAGCTGCGCTGTCTGCCACGATCGCAGGTGTGCGACGCTTCATCGAACTGAGCCACCCCGTCCACGCCGGCCTGGTCACCTATCCGGGCATGCCGGGGCCCGTGATCAGCGACTACCTGTCCCGCGAGGACGCCCGCGGCCGGTACGCGCCCGGGACCGACTTCCAGATCGGCCGCATCGACCTGATCGCCAACACCGGCACCTACCTGGACACGCCCGCGCACCGCTTCGAGGGCCGCGGCGACCTCACCGACGTCCCCCTCGAACGGGTCGCGGACCTGCCCGGCGTCCTCGTCGACGCGACCGGTGTCCGTGCGGTCGACGCGGCGCTGCTGGAGCGGCAGGCCGGCACGTACGGGGACGTCACGGACTGCGCCGTCCTCGTGTGCACCGGCTGGTCGAAGCACTTCGGGAAGCCCGCCTACGGCGACCCGGACGCGCCGTTCCTGACCCGCGACGCCGTCGAGTGGCTGGTGCGCAGGGGCCCGGCGCTCGTCGGCATCGACTCGGTCAACATCGACGACGTCGCCGACCTGACCCGCCCCGCGCACACCGGCCTGCTCGACGCCGGCATCTACGTCGTGGAGCACCTCAACGACCTGGACCGGCTGCCGGTCGACGGGTTCCGGTTCACGGCGGTGCCGCCGCGGATCGCCGGCATGGGCACGTTCACCGTCCGCGCCTACGCGGTGCTGTCGTGATCGCCCTGATCGGCTGGGCGGGCGCGGCGGGGCTGCTCGCCGCGTACGCCCTCGTCTCCACGAAACGGATCACCGGCGACGGCGCCGTGTTCCAGGGCCTCAACATCACCGGCGGCGCGGCGCTCGCCCTCAACTCGGCCGTCAACGGCGCGTGGCCGTCCGCGGTGCTCAACGTCGTGTGGGTGGCGATCGGCGCGGTCGCGATCTTCCGGCTGGCGCGGCGCCGCGCCGTCAGAGCCGCCCCGAGTACCAGGGCGTCCTGACCCGGTAGAAGACGAACCGTCCCGGCGCCGCCGCGCAGGCCAGGTACATGTGGCTCCAGGTGCACGTGTCGACCGGCACGTCCAGGGCGCCGAGGTCACGGGTCGCGCCGTTGTCGGCCTGCACGCCGAGCCAGGTGTACGGGCCGGCCGGCACGTCGACCGGCAGCAGCAGGTAGCTGCCGTCGTCGAGGCGGGCGGCGCGCCGGCCGGGCCAGCGCCGCACGACCTCCCCCGCGTCGTCGAGCAGCACCGCGCCGCCGGCGTCGCGGAGCATCAGCCGCTCGCCGACGGGCAGCAGGGTGCGGGGCGCGTCGACGTCGACGCGGAACGCGACCTCGCCGGTGCGGATGTCCAGCGCGGTCACCCGGTGCTCCTCGACCGCGCAGACCCGCCGCTCCCCGCAGGCGGCGAGCGACCGCACCCGCACCTGCGGGTCCGGTGACGTCCACGTCCACTGCACCTTGTCGAGCTTCAACCGGTCGCGGGCCTGGATCCGGTACCCGGGGCCGGACCCGGCGACGAAGACCTGCTCCTCGTACGGGTACACGAGGTCGTCGGGGGCGGCGACGGCCGGCGCGGTGTCGTCCGGCTTGCCGCTGGACAGGCTGATCACCTCGATGCCGCCGCCGGCGACGGCACGGACCAGGTGCGGGTCGACGGTCAGTGGCTCGTCGAGGGCGGCGCCGTCCGGCGACGTCGGGACCTGCTGGTGGCTCCAGTTGTCGGTCAGCCAGAAGCTGCCGGCGCCACCCGGCTGGTCGAGGGTCGCGATCTCCTTCTGCGTGCCGACGTCGGTGACGACGAGCTTGTGGTCGGCGCCGCGGTACCGCACGAAGTACTTGCCGACGAGCTCCCAGCGGTCCCCGGCGACGACGTCGAACCTGATGAACGGCACCCCGTTGTTCGCGTTGAGCAGGGTGATCGTGCGGTGTCCGGCGGTGTCCGGGGCGCCGGTGACGATCACGGAGCCGCGGGCGAAGCTGAACGACTCGACGGCGGTGAGGGCCGAGTTGGTCCAGATCGGGGGCTCGCCGGGCTTGTCGACGTCGACCGCGCGCAGGTGGAAGCGCCCCTCGCCGGCCTGGTAGCCGACGAACGCCCGGCCGCTGTCCAGGAACGCGCGCAGGCCGGGCCCCTCGACGGCGCCGGGGAAGGCGGCCTCGCCGGTGCGGGTCAGCCGGTCGAACGCATACGGCCGCTGGTTGAGCCGGTAGACGAACGCACCGGCGAGCACGGCTGCGACGAGGACCGCGACGACCGCGGCGGACCAGCGGGCGCGCCGCGAGAGCCACAGCGACCGACGCGGCGTCTGCACCCGCCGACCCTATCGCGACCGTTCTACGAGAAGCTGTTGGGGCCGAGCAGCGCTTTCAGGTCGCCCTTCAGGGCGGTGGTCGGCTCGACCCGGTACGGGCCGAGGCGCAGCAGGGTGATCCGCGAGCCGTGGCTGAGCTTCACGTGCACCTCGGCCTTGCCCGGGTGGTTGAGCAGGATCTCCTTGAGCCGGTCGACCAGCGGCGGCGTGCACCGGTTCGCCGGCAGCGACAGCACCACCGGCCGGTTCTCGTCCGCTGTGGTGACGTCGGGCATCGACAGGTCCATCGCCATGAGCCGCGGCGTCTCGTCCCGCCGGTCGACGCGGCCCTTGACCACGACGATCGCGTCCTCGGCGATGTACTGGCCGACGAGCTCGTACGTGTTGGGGAAGAACAGCGCCTCGACGGCGCCGCCGAGGTCCTCCAGGCTCGCCGACGCCCACGGCTTGCCCTGCTTGGTGATGCGCCGCTGCACGCCGGTCAGCATCCCGGCGAGGGTGATGACGGCGCCGTCCGGCACCGAGCCCTCCTCCGACAGGCTGCTGATCGCCGTGTCGGCGGCCTTGGCGAGCACCGACTCGAGGCCGAACAGGGGGTGGTCGGACACGTACAGGCCGAGCATCTCCCGCTCGAACGTGAGCAGCTCCCGCTTGTCCCACTCGATCTGCGGGATGGCCGCGGTCATGGCGGGGGCGCCGCCGCCGGTGTCGTCGCTGCCGAACGCGTCGCCGAAGAGGTCGAACTGGCCGATCGCCTCGTTCTTCTTGATGTCGGCGTACGCGTCGATCGCGTCGGCGTGGATCGCCAGGAGCCCGCGGCGCGGGTGGTCCATCGAGTCGAACGCGCCGGCCTTGATCAGCGACTCGATCGTCTTCTTGTTGCAGGCGACGGCGTCGACCTTCGACAGGAAGTCGTGGAAGTCCTTGTACGGCGCGGCCTGCCGGCACCGCACGATCGCGTCGACGACGTTGTGGCCGACGTTGCGCACGGCGGCGAGGCCGAAGCGGATGTCCTTGCCGACCGGCGTGAACGGGCCCGCGGACGTGTTGACGTCCGGCGGCAGCACGTCGATGCCCATCCGCCGGCACTCCGACAGGTACAGGGCCATCTTGTCCTTGTCGTCGCCGACGCTGGTCAGCAGCCCGGCCATGTACTCCGCCGGGTAGTTCGCCTTGAGGTACGCCGTCCAGTACGAGACGAGCCCGTAGCCGGCCGTGTGCGCCTTGTTGAACGCGTAGTCGGCGAACGGGACGAGCACGTCCCACAGCTTCTTGATCGCGTCGGCGCTGTAGCCGTTGGCCTTCATGCCGTCGCTGAACGGCACGAACTCCTTCTCCAGGACCTCTTTCTTCTTCTTGCCCATGGCCCGGCGCAGCAGGTCGGCCTGGCCGAGGGTGTAGCCGGCGAGCTTCTGCGCGGCGCGCTGCACCTGCTCCTGGTAGACGATCAGCC
The DNA here is from genome assembly GCF_040674675.1 of Dactylosporangium sp. NPDC049742. NCBI lineage: Bacteria > Bacillati > Actinomycetota > Actinomycetes > Micromonosporales > Micromonosporaceae > Dactylosporangium > Dactylosporangium sp. NPDC049742. Next base: position 68,576 of record NZ_JBFANF010000009.1, read on the forward strand.
CGTACGTGGGGCCCAGGATCTCCTGGAGCGGCTCCTCCAGCTCCGGGTGGATCGGCGTCATCTCCTGCTGCCCGTTCTTGCGCAGCGCGTAGTTGGTGTGCGAGTTCGCACCCATCGGGCCCGGACGGTACAGCGCCAGGACCGCGGAGATGTCCTCGAAGTTGTCGGGCTTCATCAGCCGCAGCAGCGAGCGCATCGGCCCGCCGTCGAGCTGGAACACGCCGAGGGTGTCGCCGCGGGCGAGCAGCTCGTAGGCGGGCTTGTCGTCCAGCGGCAGGCCGAGCAGGTCGAGCTTGATGCCGTGGTTGCGCTCGATGTTCTTGACCGCGTCGTCGATGATCGTCAGGTTGCGCAGGCCGAGGAAGTCCATCTTCAGCAGCCCGAGCGTCTCGCACGTCGGGTAGTCGAACTGCGTGATGATCGCGCCGTCGGCGTCGCGGCGCATCAGCGGCACGTGCTCGATCAGCGGCTCGGCGGACATGATGACGCCGGCGGCGTGGACACCCGTCTGGCGGATCAGCCCCTCGATGCCCTTCGCCGTGTCGACGACCTTCTTGACGTCGGGGTCGCTCTCGTACAGCGCGCGGAACTCGACCGCCTCGGAGAAGCGCGGGTGGTTCGGGTCGAAGATGCCGGTGAGCGGGATGTCCTTGCCCATCACGGCGGGCGGCATCGCCTTGGTGATCCGGTCGCCGACCGCGAACGGGTAGCCCAGGACCCGCGCCGAGTCCTTGATGGCGGCCTTGGCCTTGATCGTGCCGAACGTGGCGATCTGCGCGACCCGGTCCTCGCCCCACTTGTCCGTCACGTACCGGATGACGTCGCCGCGCCGGCGCTCGTCGAAGTCGATGTCGATGTCGGGCATCGAGATGCGGTCGGGGTTCAGGAACCGTTCGAAGATCAGGCCGTGCGGCAGCGGGTCGAGGTCGGTGATGCCCATCGCGTACGCCACCAGGCTGCCGGCGGCGGAGCCACGGCCCGGGCCGACGGCGATGCCCTGGTTCTTCGCCCACAGGATGAAGTCGGACACGACGAGGAAGTAGGCCGGGAAGCCCATCTTCACGATCATGTCGGTCTCGTAGTCGGCCTGCCGCTGGTGCTCCTCGTCGATGCCGCCGGGGAACCGGCGCGCCATCCCGCGGGCGACCTCGGCCCGGAAGAACGACTCCTCGGTCTCCCCCTCCGGCACCGGGAAGCGCGGCATCAGGTTGCGCTCCTTGAACATGCCGTCGGTGTCGACCTTCTCGGCCACCAGCAGCGTGTTGCGGCAACCCTGCTGCCACAGGTCGGAGCCGTCGACGGCGCGCATCTCGTCGGCGGACTTCAGGTAGTAGCCCGACCCGCCGAACCGGAACCGGTTCGGGTCGTTGATGTTGGCCGCCGTCTGCACGCACAGCAGCACGTCGTGCGCCTCGGCCTGGGCCTGGTGCGTGTAGTGCGAGTCGTTGGTGACGACCGGCGGGATGTCGAGCCGCTTGCTGATCTCGGTCAGGCCCTCGCGGACCCGCCGCTCGATGTCGAGGCCGTGGTCCATGACCTCGAGGAAGTAGTTGTCCTTGCCGAAGATCTCCTGGTACTTCGCGGCGGCCTTCAGCGCCTCGTCGAACTGGTCGAGCCGCAGCCGCGTCTGGACCTCGCCGGACGGGCAGCCGGTCGTGGCCATCAGGCCCTCGGCATGCTCGGCGATGATCTCCATGTCCATCCGGGGCCACTTCACGAAGTGCCCCTCGATCGACGCCCGCGAGTTGAGCCGGAACAGGTTGTGCAGGCCGGTCCTGTTCTTCGCCCAGATGGTCTTGTGCGTGTACCCGCCGGAGCCGGACACGTCGTCGTCCTTCTGGTCGGGGCGGCCCCACTTGACGCGCTGCTTGTGCAGCCGCGACTCGGGCGCGACGTAGGCCTCGACACCGAGGATCGGGGTGACTCCGGCGGCGGTCGCCTGCTTGTAGAAGTCGTACGCGCCGTGCATGTTGCCGTGGTCGGTGATCGCGACGGCGGGCATGCCGAGACGGTTCGCCTCCTTGAACATGTCCTTCAGTCGCGCCGCTCCGTCGAGCATGGAGTACTCGGTGTGCACATGGAGATGCACGAACGAGTCGGCCATGCTGCGCCCCCCTGTTCAGCTGTCCTTCACTTCCGGCGCGTCAGCCTAGCCACGGTTCATGATCGACACGCCGTCGGGCGGATGTGATCCCTCTTGCGGCCCAGAATCGGCACACGCAGACCGGACAAAACCGCCGGCGCCTCGACGGTCCGTCACGGCCGGGTCACTGCAGCTCGGCGGTGACCAGCAGCCGCACGTACGCGTCGACCCAGAGGCGCACGGTCGCGTCGTCCGGGTCGGGTCCCAGCCCTTCCCGCAGGGCGCCGACCGAGGCGGCCGCGCGGCGCAGCCCGACCCGCAGCAACGTCTGCTCCGCGTCGCGCAGCCGGCCGGCGAACGTCGGCGGCAGCATCCGCAGGCCCCGGTGGGGCACCTCGGCGAGCAGCTCCGCCGCCGCGCCGACCGCGTGCCGGAGCGGGTCCTCGTCGAGCACCGGCCCGCCGTCGACCCGGAACCCGCCCGCCGGCGCCAGGTCGGGGACCACGACGGCGTCGGCACCGACCGCGAACCCGAGCGGCTCGACGGTGATCACGCCGCGGGTCCTGCCGACGGTGCCGGCGACGGCCCGGACCGGGCCCCGCAGCGCCGCGGCGATCGCGTCGAGGGCGCCGGGCGCGGCGGCGGTGTGGGTCGCGGTGATCGTCGCCACCCCGCCGGCCGGGGCCGCGACGACGGCGTCGAGCCGCTGGGCGCCCGGGGAGTAGTGCACGGACCGGACCTCCGCGACCTCCACGACGCGCACCAGCTCCGCCTCGACCCTGGGCCGCACGACCCGCGGCGGGAGCCCGTCGAGGTGCGCGGCGAGCTCCCGCAGGTCCCGCACGACGAGCGCGTCCGGCAGGGCCGTCCACATGCCCTGCGACGGGGTGACGGTGGTCTTCGCGACGCGGCTGGTGGCGAGGCGCACGGTGCGGCTGGCGCTGCGGATCGCCGACTCGGTCACCACGGTGCCGCCGGCGAGCTGGGCGGCGGTGGCTCCGGCGACCCGGCCGCCTTCCCGGTACGGGCGGCGCAGCACCAGCACGGTGGCGCTGTCCGCGTGGGCGAAGTAGATCTCGACCTGCGTCTCGTCGCCGACGGTCCTGAGCCGGCAGCCGAGCCCGTCGAGCCGGGCGCGGCGCATCGGGGTCTCCGCCGCCTCCCGGGTGCCGAGGATCCTGGCCCGCAGGCCGGCGCGGTTGGTGACCGCGCGGTGCCTGGCGTGCAGCTCGGCGACCAGCCCGGCGAGCCGGTCGTGGCTGTAGGAGGTGGCGCGCTGCTCGTACGCCGCGAGCTGCTCCTCGATGTCGCCGACGGCGAGCAGCGGCCAGCGCAGCCCGGCCCGGTCCAGGCGCTGCCGCACCTCGGCGACCGTGGCCGCCAGCCCGGGGCCGACGTGGGTCGCGCCGGTGAGCAGGATCTCGCCGGCGAGGTGTACCGCGGCGTCGAGGGACGCGTCGGTCCCGGTGTCGGCGGTGGCCGGCCCTCCGACGTCGACCTGCACGTCCTGCCCGTCGGTGTTTGCGCCTTTCGCGTCTTTTGTATCGTCGGCCTTCGCGCCGGCTTTTGCGTCTTTTGTATCGGCGGCCTTCGCGCCGGCTTTCGCGTCTTTTGTATCGGCGGCTTTCGCGTCGGCGGCTTGGAACGCCCATACGGCGAGCGCGATGACGTCGTCACGGACCCCGGCGACCGCGTCCGTGTGCACGAACCCGAGATCGCCGGGAACCAGGAAGCGGACCGTCGCCGAGCCGAGCTCCACCCGCGGCGCCGGGTCCGCCGCGGAGGGCCGGTGGACGCGGGCGACGTACCCGGCCCGGTGCGCCCGCCGCGCGGCGTTGAGCTGCCGCGCCCCGATCCGCGCCTCGAGCTGCTCGTCGGTGAACACCCCCGGCGACCATCGCGTGACGTCTTCGGTTGTCTCGTTGCCGCTCTGGTACGCGATGACGAGGCCCACGACGTGCCGGCAGATCCCGGTCGCGCCGCAGGTGCAGCTGCCCTTCTCGAGCCCGCCCTGCGGGAGCGCGGTCTCGGGGCCGTCCGGGTAGGTGCCGCGGACCGTGCCGTCGGGGTCCTCACTGATCGCCGGGGGTGCCTGCTCGACCTCCCTCGTCGCGCGCTTGACCAGGCCCCGGTTGGTGAGCGCGGCGAGCGACTCCTGGGTCAGCGCGAGCAGGTCCGCTCTCATCGGGCCACCTGCTCCGCGACGTACGCCGCCAGCTCGCCCGGGGTCATGGCGCCGACGGAGGCGCCGGCGTCGGCGAGGCGGGCGCCCATGTCCCGGTCGAACGCCGGGTCGGCGTCCTCGTCCAGCGCCGCCAGGCACAGCACCTTCGTCCCCTGGGCCGCGACGTCCCTGACGAGACGGACGAGCCGCTCGCCGCCGCTGGGCCCCTCGTACAGGTCGCTGATCACGACCAGGATCGCCCGGCGCGGCTGCTCGATCAGCCCGGCGCCGTAGTCGACCGCCCGCGCGATGTCGGTGCCGCCGCCGAGCTGGACCTTCATCAGCAGCTCCACCGGGTCGTCGACGTCCGCGGTCAGGTCCACCACCGCCGTGTCGAACGCGACGAGGTGCGTCTTCACGCCCGGCAGCCCCCACAGGCACGCCGCGGTGACGGCCGAGTGGATGACGCTGCCCGTCATCGACCCCGACTGGTCGACGAGCAGGATCACCTGCCACCGGTCCAGGTGCCGGCGGGTCCGCGCGATGAAATACGCGGACTCGACGTACACCTTCCGCTCCTGCGGCCGGTACCGCCCGAGGTTCGCCCTCAGGGTGCGCTTCACGTCGAAGTTCCTGGCGACCTTGAACCGGCTCGCGCTGCGGGACCGCGCCCCGGAGAACGCGTGCCGCACCTGCGTCGCGAGCTTCTCCACCAGCTGCCGCACGACCTTGTCGACGATCCTGCGCGCCAGCACCAGCACGTCGGGGTTCATCAGGTGCTTGGTGCGCAGGACGGCTCGCAGCAGCGTCGGGTTGGGCTCGACCCGGGCGAGGACCGCGGGGTCGGTGACGACGTCGTGGATCTCGTACCGCTCCACGGCGTCGCGCTGCAGCCGCTCGATCGTCTCCTTCGGGAACAGCGCCGTGATGTCGTCGAGCCAGTCGACCGTGGTGACCACCGACTCGCCGTCGCCGCCGTGCCGCGTCTGCGGGCGCCGGATGCCTCGCCGTCCGAGGTCGTCGTCGCGTCCGTACAGCCAGTCGAGGGCCGCGTCGCGCCTCAGCCCTTCGTCGCTGAGCTGCTCGCCGTTCAGCACCGACTGGCCGGCCTCGCCGAGCACCAGCCGCCACCGCTCCAGCTCCCTCGCCGCGCGCTCCCGGTCGACGCCGTCCTGCGCCGCGCTGTCCTGCGCCGCACTGTCCTGTACGGCACGGTCCTGGCCGGCGCTGTCCTGCGCCGCGCTGTCCTGCACGGCACGGTCCTGGCCGGCGCTG
>NZ_JBFANF010000009.1:74196-251408 GCF_040674675.1 Dactylosporangium sp. NPDC049742
GTCCTGAGCGGCGCTGTCCTGAGCGGCGCTGTCCTGAGCGGCGCTGTCCTGAGCGGCGCTGTCCTGAGCGGCGCTGTCCTGAGCGGCGCTGTCCTGAGCGGCGCTGTCCTGGTTGGGCGGGTTCATGTCAGGAGTCCTTCGCGGGTGAGTGCCGCGTCGACCCGGGCCTCGAGCTCCAGGGCGGCGGCGACGAACGCCGGGTCGGTGCTCCGCCTGCGCAGCAGCGCCCGGGGGCTCCCGCCGAGCCCGCGCCTCGCGAGCAGGTGCCCGGCGACGGTCTCCCGTTCCCGGGGCGGGAAGTACGTGAACGCCTGCCGCAACGCCGGCAGCGCGATCAGGAACTCCGCCTCGCCCATCCCGCTGATCAGGTCGTCGAGCACGTCGAGCACCCGCGGCGCGTGCAGCACCTCTTCGCGCGCCACCGCGAACAGCCCCGCCAGCCAGTCGCCGGCCGTGCCCGGGGCCGCCGCGCCGCGTACCGCCCGCACCGGGTCCTCCCAGCCGCTGCCCCCGTCCTCCGGGTCGGTGGTGTCCACCGACCAGCAGAAGCCGAACGCGGCGCCGCGGAGGTCGGGCGGGGACTCCCGGTCCTCGGCGACCCGGCGCATCACGGCGAGTGCGGCCTCGCGGTCGAGGGCGAGGCGCGGCCCGGCGTGCACCGTGGTGTCCCGGACCGCGACGACCGCCGCGATGCGGACGGGGTCGGCCGGGGAGGCGCTGCCCCGTACACCTTCCGCGAGCCACAACGCCCGCTGGTGGGCGGCGGCGATCACCGTGCCGAGGGGGACGCTGCCGGCGGTGCCGAGGAGCCGGTCGTGCCGCCACAGGGTCAGCACGACCGCGAGGAGCCGGCCGAGGTCGCCGAGGTCCCCGGCGGTGCCGACGGCCGCGCCCAGGTCGTGCAGCACCTGGTCCGACAGGCGGACCGTGCCGCACAGCGCCGCGTCGAACAACGCGTCGGCGAGACCGGCGACGTCCGCCCCGCGGATCCGTTCGGCGAGGACGGCCGCGGCGGCTTCGTCGAGGGTCGCGCCGTACGCCCCGGCCTCGATCAACGCGACCAGCCGATGCTCATGGACGGTGACGTCCCACTGCTCCTCCAGCACCGGATCGACCCCGGTCCGCGGCCCCTGCCGCCGCTCGAACCCCGGGATCCGCAGCACCCGCAGCCGATGCAGCAGCCGGCTGCGCCGCAGGCCGTCGTCCTCGGTGAGCGCGACGGTGACCGTACCGCCGACGCCGAACCCTTCCCGTTCGAGCTCGACATCCGCGTGGTGCACGAGCGGCGGCAGCGGCGTCGACGGATGCAGCCGGCCGACGCGGGTGCCGCTGAGCGCCGCGACCATCTCGACGACGACCGGGTGGGTGCCGGCCCGCAGCCGCCCACGGGTCGCCCACGGCAGCGGCTCGTCGAGCGCGTCGTGCACGAGCGCCCCGGCAAGCCCGTCGAGGATGTCGGTCCTGCCCGGGTACTGGTGTCCCCGCACGAGCGCCAGCCCGGCCGCCGACGCCCGCGCCGCGATCAGGTCCGCCGTCGACGCCCGCTGTTTGCGCTCCCGCAGCCGTCCGACGACGGCCCCGGCCAGGTGGTCGGCGGCCTGCCGCGGCCCCCCGTCCCACAGCTGCTGGTAGTACTCCGGCGACGGCATCCCCGACTGGTACCCGTCGAACGCGTCCAACCGCCGGAACGAGTACGGCACCAGGAAGCTGCCCCCGACCGCCCCCTCCGGCAACACCGGCACCTCAGGCCACGCCGTGCCCTCACCCACGCCACCCACCGACGCGGCACCCCCGGCGGCACCTTCACGCGGCACCGGCACGCCGAACCGCGCGGCTCCCCCGGCCGCGCCCACCGGCTCCTCAGGCGACGCCCCACTCTCGTCCGCACCTGCTCGCGGCGCCGGCACGTCGGACCGCCCGGCGTTCCCGTCCCCGGCACCCACCGACGCTCCGGGGGACGCGCCACCCCCGTCCGCACCTGCTCGCGGCGCCGGCACGTCGAACCGCGCCGTGCCCCCGTCCGTCAGGCGGATCAGCGCCGGCCGGTGGAACCCGCCGGTGACCACGACGACGGGACGGTCCCCCGCGTCGGCGGCGGCCGCGCGGATCCAGCGGGCCATGTACGCCTCCCGCCGCACGTCGCCCTCGCTCGCCGGGGTCTCCCCGCGCAGCAGGTCGAAGTACGCCGCGAGCCGCTCGGCGATCCCGTCGTCGGGCGGGATCTCGAACAGGTGGTCCCACAACGCGTCCACGTTGTCGACGGCGAACTCCGTGCACAGCCGGTCGACGACCTCGGCGTAGCGCTGCTCGGCGTCGGCGTACCGGTTCTCCCGCTGCCCGAGAGCCGGGTCCCACGCCGGCAGGTCGATGAAGCGCACGGTCGCGCCGGCCCGGTGGCCTTCCTGCAGCGCGACCCACTCCGGCGAGTACGCGCAGAACGGCGCCCACGACGCGCAGTGCCGCTCGTCGTCGCGGTAGCTGCTGAACACCGCGACCGGCAGCTCGTGCCCGAGGAGCAGCTCGCCGATGCGGTCGTTCATGTCGGCGGGCCCTTCGACGAGCACGTACGCGGGCCGCAGCGCCGCGATCGTGCCGGCGACGAGCCTGGCGCAGGCCGGGCTGTGGTGCCGCACGCCGATGAACGTGGTGGCCATCGCCGCTACCCCGGCAGCTGGTGCCGGGCCGCGTGCAGTGCCTTCCACTGCGCGCCGGTCCGCCAGGTCAGCTGCTGCTCCAGGTACCGCCGCAGCTTGGCCAGATCCTCGGTGTTGTCCTTCGCGGCGGTGCCGGCGAGGCACGACACCAGGTCCTCGGCGGTGCCGGCCTCCCGGCGCAGGAACCAGCCCCGTAACCCGACGGCGTGCGCGACGGAAACGGCCTCAGCGGTGCTCATGACCGCCGACAGCCGCTCCATCGTGTCGCCGCGCGCCGACTGTCCCGTCCGCAGCTCCCGGAACGTCGTCACGAGCACCTCGAGCACGTCCCGGCGCGGTGCGGCGGTGACCCCGGACCGGCGCAGCAGCGCGCCCGCCTCCGCCTCGACGAGCGCGAGCTCCGTGTCGAAGTCGGCGATCGGGAACACGGTCTCGAAGTTGAACCGCCGCTTCAGCGCCGCGCTCATCTCGTTGACGCCCCGGTCCCGGGTGTTGGCGGTCGCGATCACGTTGAACCCGTCGCGTGCGAACACCATCGCCTCCGCCCCGGTCAGCTCGGGAATCGCGAGCACCCGGTCCGACAGCGGCGACAGCAGACAGTCCTGGACCTCGAGCGGGCAGCGGGTGATCTCCTCGAACCGCACGACCTTGCCCTCGGCCATCCCCCGCAGCAGCGGCGCCCGCACGAGCGACCGCTGGTTGGGCCCTTCCGCCACGAGGAGTGCGTAGTTCCACGAGTACTTGATCTGGTCCTCGGTCGTCGCCGCCCCGCCCTGTACGGTCAGCGTCGACTCCCCGCTCACCGCCGCCGCCAGCAGCTCGGACAGCAGCGACTTGGCGGTGCCGGGCTCACCGACCAGCATCAGCCCCCGGCTGGTGGCGAGCGACACGAGGGCCCGGTCGATCAGCGACGGGTCACCGACGAACTTACGGCTGATCCCCGCCGACGGGTCCCCCACGATGAACCGCCGCGCGGCCGTCAAGCTCAACGCCCACCCCGGCGGCCGCTCCCCGCTGTCGGTGTCGCGAAGCTTCGCCAGCTCGTCGGCGTACCGGACCTCGGCCGGCGGCCGCTGCACAGCGGTGCCCTCCTCCAGCAACTCGTGCGCAGCGCTCACAGCCTGACCTCCCGCAGGTCTCTGATGATCTCGGACACGGTAACGGGGCCTAGCCCGCCGACCATGCCCGGCCCGTCCCTCTCCCACCTGGCCACGCCACCCCCACCGACCCATACCTCCACAAACCCCAACCCCGCCAACCCCGTCACGCCGCGCCCACCCGCTCCCACGACCCGGCCCGGACCCGCGACGCCACCTTGCACCTGCTCCATCTGCCCGATCCGTTCCCCTACGCAAGCCGGGCGTAGTTCGTCAGGCGAGCCCGTTCCTCTGGTGGTGTCCTCGGTCATGCGGTCGCTGCTTCCAGGTCACGGACGAGCTCGTACGCCCCGATCGGGTCGAGGTCGGCGAGCCGCAGCCGCTCCGTCCCCAGGTGGCCGGCGTGACCCCGCACGACGCAGACGTCGGTGATCGCCTGGACCGGGTCGACGGTCGGGTCGGCGTGGTGCAGCCCGGGGTCCAGCTCGACGACGGCGATCCGATCACCGGGGAGGTCCCGCTCGATCGACCCCCACCCGTCCCGCAGCCCGCTGCCCGTGCGCCGCCACGCGCCGCGGAGCAACGCGGCGAACCTCCCGCTCGGCGCCTTCACGCCGACGAACCGGACCAGCACGTCACGGTCCACCTCCTCGGCGGTGAGCGCATGGGACCCGCGCCCGAGCTGCGGAAACGGCTGCAGGATCGCATAGTCGGCGAACACCCCGGCCCACGCGGCCACCCCGTCACCGAGGTGCAGCGGATGCGCGACCCCGACCACCGCGTCGTCGGCCAGCGTCACCGGCTCGTCACCGACCCCGGCGAACGTCCGATCCTCCGCCACCCGCACCCCCACAACGCCCCGCGCCGCCCCGAAACCTCCACCCGAACCGACGGCCGCCACCTCGACCCCGGCGCTCAGCACGGTGACACCGCACCCCAGCCCGCCACCTCCACCCGAACCAGCGACCCCGATCCCGGCGCTGAGCGCGGTGGCACCCCGCCCCGGCCCGCCACCTCCACCCGAGCCAGCGACCGAGACCTCAAACCCGGCGCCCAGCATGGCGCGGGACGACACGGTGTCGTCGGAAGCGGCGTCACCTGCCGAGACGGCATGGCCACCCACCACGAGAGCGCGGTCGCGTCCCAGGGCAGAGCTGCCAGGTGGACCGGCGAGCTCGGCCTGCCCGGCGGACGGTTCGGCGGGGAAGACGGCCCAGACGAGGCGGCGGGCCACGTGGAAGACCAGCGGGTGGTCGACGATCAGGCGGCGGAACTCGGCGGCGGACCAGCGGCGGCCCGACACCATGGCGTGCTCGAAACGCGTGACCTGGTCGGCGGCGACGGCCCGCGCGTCCTTCTTCAGCAGCGTGAAGCGCTGCGCGGCGGCGCGGGCGAGGGCGGGGTCGTCGCGGGTGCCGGGCTTCGGCAGGTCCTTGCGACGGGCGCCGGTCCCGTCGATGACGAACGGCCTGAGCTGCTCGTCGAGCCCGACCGTGAACCGGCGTGGACCGTAGTCGAGCGTGAGGGTGCCGGCGGCGTCGAGGCCGAGGTCGGGGACGAGCCGGTCGGCAAGCTGGTCCGGGGACAGGTCGAGGGACGCGGCGACCTCCGCCAGCCGCTCCTCGGCGCGGACGCGGATCGGCTTGGCGCGGACGGTGGTGGTGAGGCGGTGCAGGTGGGTGAGGGCGCCCTCGGTGCCGATCCTGGCGATGACGTCGACGGCCGAGGCGGCCCTGGTCGTGGCGCCCTCGACGGGCCAGGCTCGGACGTACGCAGCGAGGTGGCGGGCCGTTTCGTCGTCGCCGAGCAGCGCCTGGGCCTCCAGAACCCAGCCGGCGCGCGGCGGGGCGCCGGCCTCGACCCAGCACTCCAGCAGCGACACCGCGAACGCGGCGAGCGACGCCGGGGTGCACGCCTCGGCGACGACGGCCAGGCCGGCATACGGCTCGCCCTGCTTCGACATTGCGAGCATCGTCAGCACGTGCCGCGCGGCGTCGGGCGGGACCGTGCCGGCGCCGCCGCGCAGCTCGATCGGGGTGAGGGCGGCCGGGTCGGCCCAGTCGGGCAGCGCCGGCACGCGGCCCGGAAGCACCAGCAGGGGGTCGGTGTCGAGGAGGTCGGTGACCGCGGCGGCGGCGCCGGCACCGTAGGACCGGGCGGCGGCCTCGACCGTGTCGCGGAGGTCCAGGTCGGCGAGGACGCGCAGCGCCTGGCCGGCGAGGCGGCGCGCGGACCCGGCCGGGCCGACCGCGGCGGGGACGAGCGCCCGGGCGGCGGCCGCGGGGTGCCGGCGCAGCCAGTCGGTGGCGCGCTGCCGTGCGGCCCGGCCTCCGTCGAGCCCGCGGGCGACGGCGGCGGCGACCTCAGGCCCGGTGAACGGCATCAGCAGCGGGCTCGCGCCCGACCGGTCGACCTCGAGGACGAGCGGCAGCACGAGCACGCCGAACCGCGCGATGAGCGCGGGCGCCCAGCGCTCATGGTCCCAGCGCCGGGTGGGCCGCCAGCGGGCGGCGACCGGCGCGGCGATCTCCATGGGCGCGCGGAGGAAGAACCCGAACCTGTCGAACCAGGCGCACCGCCCCGCTTCGATGTCGCGGGCGAGCGCGGTCCAGTCGGACCGCAGCGGCCCCCACTGGCCGGCGGTGCCGGCCCGGTCGAGCCATTCGGCCTGCTCCCCCGGCTCCCAGCCGATCGCCGGCTCGTCGGTGCAGCGCAGCCCCGGGACGACGAGGGGTTTGCGGGCGGTCCGCCGGACCGAGACCCATGGTGGTGTGACGAGCAGCGGCGGCAGCGCCTTGGGCGGCGCGACGACGCGGCGGTCGAGTGCGCCGAGCTCGGCGGCGACCCTGGTGGCGGCGGCGCCGGCGAGCGCCGGCAGGACCTCTTCGGCGGCGGCACGGTGCCGGGCGACGTGGGTGCGCAGCCGCTGGGCGATCCGCGGCCGGGACGCGCCCTCGGCGAGCAGCCGCACCGCCCGCCGCGGGAACCGGTCGCACGCCTCGGTCAGCGCGGCCGGGACGTCGCGCTTGTCGGCCCGGTCGACGAGGGCCTGGAGCGCCTCGTCGGTCGGCATCACGGCGAGGGTCGACAGCATGGCCCGCCGGGCGTCGGCGGACGACGACCCGAACCGGTCCAGCCACACCACGAGCGGCGGCACGACGGCGACGCCGAGCCCTTCGGCGATCGTGTGCAGCAGCGCGGTGTCGGCGAACAGCCCCCACGGCGGATAGGACCCGACGAGGGTCTCGGCCTGCTCTGCGGTCGTCACCGACGCGAGGGTCAGCCGGGTGTGCCAGTCGTCGCCGACGACGTGACCGCGCACCTCCTCCTCGACCCAGGACGTCTCGGTCGGCGCGAGGAACGCCGTCACCACCCGGTGCGTCGCCGACCGCTCCCGCCAGGCGGCGAGCCGCCGCACGAGCGCCCGGTACTCCTCCTCGGGCGCCGCGGCGAGGGCCGCCCGCACCCGCGCCAGGACGGGGAACGCGCCCTCGGAGCCCCGCAGGTAACGGACCACGGGCTGCCCGACCAGGGTGGTGCCGGCGCCGAAGCTGCCATAGCCGAGGCCCTGCAGCTCCATGGCGGCCTCGACGGCGAACGGCAGCCCTCGGCCGGCGACCCACCCGTCGGCGAACACCGCCGCGGCGGCCCGGCAGCGCTCGTCGGGCGGCCCGACATACGCGGCGACGACCGCGGCCGCACCGAGCGGGGTGCTGGCGGCGTCGCCGTCGAGGTGCGCGAGGCCCTCGGCGCTCACGTCGGCGGGGGTGCCGGCGTTGGTGAGTGCGGCGCGCAGGCTGGGGCGCTTGTCGAGCAGCGCGGCGATGTCGGCGGCCCAGGTCGCGCTCGGGCTGAACCCCGCGGGCGCCCCGCCGCGCCGCGGCAGGATGTCGCTCAGCCAGGAGGCCGGAACCCCGAACGTGCCCATGTGCCGCCTCCCCGTGGTCCGTTTCGGATGGCGGTCACCATAGCGACGCCCACCGACAATTTCGGGTGAGGCGGCCGCACGCTGCGGGAACGGCTTTGATCACGAAATTGAGCAAATGGGGAAAATCGGATCCTCGGAAAAGTGTCAGACCCTCCTGTTACACCTACAGACATGGGAATCCGAACCAGCCGCGGGGTGAGCGTCGACGAGGCGCTCCGGATGGTCCTGACGCTGCCCGAGGTGGAGCAGCGCCAGCACGGCAACCATCTCGGCTTCCGGGTGCGTGACCGGGGGTTCGCCTACCTGTGCGAGGACGACTGGACCATGCTGGTCAAGACGTCCCGTGAGGAGCAGGCGGCGCTCGTCGAGGACGACCCGCGGGCCTACAAGAAGTCACACGTGTCCGGCCGGTTCGGCTGGGTGCAGGTGCGTTTACGCAAGGCGCACGAGGACGAGCTCGCCGACCTGATCACGGAGGCGTGGCGGATGACCGCACCGCGGCCGATCGTGGCACGTCTGGATCTCGCGTTGAGTTAGCGGGTGATGTACAGAGTGAGCCTCCGCCACCCGGTCCGGCTATCGCAGCGCCGACACGACCATCATGACGAGCCCGGCACTCAGCGCGGTGAGGAAGGCGACCGCGAGGACGATGCGCGACGACAGACGAGCGACCGGGGCGACGTTGGCCATGATCTTCATACGCGGGAGGAAACCATGACGGCCTGAAGCCGGCCTGTGGCCCAGCTGAAGGCAAGCCCGCCGCGCCGAGCGCGCCACGCGGGGCCGTGTCGGCAGCCAGGGACCAAACCGGCGCAGGGACCATGTCCGCAGAGGGCAAGCACGCTCGGCGGAGGGCGATGCGCGACGCCGTTGGAGGAGCCGCGCCCGCAGCGGCAACGCGCTCAGGCAGAGGGCAACCTGCTCGGCGGAGCGGACCCGACCCAGCGGGAGCGGCACCGGCCCGGCGGAGGGCGAACCGGTCCGGCGGAGGGCGAACCGGTCCGGCGGAAGCGGAGGCGCGCCAGGCTGAATCGAACTCACCCCGCTGAGTGAGGCCCTCCTGCGGAAGAAAAGTCGGCTCGTCTGCACGGCACCGTCGATGCGGGGAAGGCGCCAGCTGGAGAGGTCGCTTGTCCAAGGAGCCGTTCCAGCTGCGGCAATCCGCCCGGGCGAAGTGGCAGCCGGGCGAAGAAGCAGCCACGTCGAGCGGCAGCCCGGCAGAGCGGCAGCCCGGCAGAGCGGCAGCCAGGCAGCCCGGTGAAGGGGCGGCCGGGTGGAGGGGCGGCCCAGTGGAGGGGCGGCCGTGTGGGGGGAACCGCTCAAGGTGTGGCGGGGGCTGCCGATTGCGGCGGCTGTGGACGTGCGGGTGCTGGGGCAGATCGAGATCATTGACGGTGACGGCCGGCGGATGACCGGGGATGACCTGCCGCGGCGGGCTCGGCAGGTGCTGGGGGTGCTCGCGGCGCGGCATGACCGGGTGCAGTCCAAGGATGCGCTCGCGGACGCGGTCTGGGGGGTGGACCTGCCCGGGAACGCGACGGCGGCGCTGGAGCACTACGTGTCGGTGCTGCGGCGGGCGTTGCAGCCGGGGGTGCCGACGGCGAGGTCGTTCATCGTGACGCGGGCCGGTGGGTACGTGTTCGCCACCGACCGGGCCCGGCTCGACCTCGCCGAGCTGCGGGTGGCCGCGAAGGTCGCGGAGCGACGGCCGGGGCAGCTGGACGTGCGGGAGCGGATCGTCGAGCTGGCGCCGGAGCTGCCGTTCGTGGAGGACGAGTACGCCGACTGGGCCGCGCCCGCGCGGGCCGAGGTCAAGGCGGTGCTCGTCGCGGCGCTGCTCGACCTGGCCGAGCCGGCGGCGGCCGCGGACCCGGCCAGGGCGCTGCGGCTGGCGCGGGAGGCGACGGAGCTGGAGCCGTTCACCGAGCGCGGGTACCGGCTGGCGATGGTCGCCGGTGCGGCGCTGGGCCGGGCCGACGAGGTCGTCCGGTGGTTCGACCTGTGCCGGCGGGCGCTCGCCGACGACCTCGGGATCGCCCCGTCCGCCGACACGACGTCGCTGCGGGACCGCCTTCTGGCGGAGCTCAACACCGCCGCGGCCCGACCGGTGGAGAGCGCGGCGAACGGCGACCGCCGCCGGGGCGGGGACCGGCGCAAGGCCGACCGGCGTGCCGCGGCGGCCACGTCCGATGCCGGGGAGAGCGGCGCCGCGGAGCTGGTCGAGCGGCGGCTCGCCCTCGTAAGGGAGGCAGGCAGGGAAACCGGCAGGCAGGCGGCGGGCGGGTCGGAGGACGCCGCGGGGTTCGTGGGGCGGCGGGGTGAGCTGGCCGCGCTGCGTGACGGGCCGGGGGTCGTGCACGTGGTCGGGCCGGCCGGGGCGGGGAAGTCGGCGCTGCTGGGGCGGCTGCGGGACGAGGCGCCGGAGCGGGTCGGGCTGGGGCGGGGGCCCGGGCCCGGCGGGGCGCTGCGGCTCGGCTGGTTGCGCACGGCGTTGCACCAGTTGGGGCGGCCCGCGGACCGTACCCTCGACGCGGCGATGCACGAGCGGCGCACGCTGCACCCCGCCGAGCTGGACGCGATCGCCGCGGACATGGGTGGGTGTGTCGTCGCGGTCGACGACGCGGAGCATCTCGACGCGGACTCGGTCAGCGAGCTGCGGTGGCTGCGGGAGCGCGGGGTGCGGGTCGTCGTGTCGTACCGCTACCCGTCGGCGATCGCGGACCGTCCCCTGCACGCGCTGGACGCGGACCTGGTGCTGCGGCTCGACCCGCTCGGCGAGCGCGACCTGCCGGTCGACGTCCTGCAGGCCAGCGGCGGCATCCCCGCGCTCGTCGCGGCCGCAGGAGGGGCCACAGGAGGAGCCACGGGCGGGGCCACGGGAGGAGCCGCGGGCGGGGCCACGGGAGCGGCCGAGCGAGGAGCCTCGGGCGCGGCCGAGGGCGGGGATCCGGCGATCGCGGAGGCGGTCGCGATGCACCTCGCCAGGCAGCGGACCAGGTGGATGCCGCCGGCGGCGTGGGAGATCCTGCGGCTGACCGCGGCGCTCGGCACGTTGCGGGTGGAGCAGCTGGCCGCGGCCGGTGGGCTGGACCTCGACGAGGTCCTGGCCGCGGTCGACCGGCTCGTCCACGCGCACCTGCTGGTGGAAGGGCCCGGCGGCAGCGTCCGGCACCGCAGCGACCTGGTCCGGTCCGCCGTGGCCGCCCAGATCTCCGCCGCCCACGGCCACCACCTCCGGGATCGCCTCGCCACCGCGTAGCGCCGGCCGGACGAGGCACGACAACCCGACAAGCAGCGCCGTACATCAGCCGCAAACGCGACAGGAAATCCTCGTTGCGCCAGGGAGCGGCGCGTCGTATGTTGTTCTCAGATCGAGAAATACTCTATCTGAGAAGGACTCATCGTGAACGACGCCGACTTCCTCGCCAGCTACGACCCGCGCGCCTACCCGCCGGTGGCGGTGACCGTGGACATCGTGGCGTTCACGATCCGCAACGGCGTGCTCAACGTGCTGCTCGTGCGGCGCGCCTGCCCGCCCAGCGAGGGCATGTGGGCGCTGCCGGGCGGGTTCGTCGGGCAGTGGGAGGACCTGCCGACCGCCGCCGCGCGGGAGCTGGCCGAGGAGACCGGCGTCGCCACCGCGCACCGCCGGCTGCACCTGGAGCAGCTCGGCACGTACGGCGCACCGGACCGCGACCCTCGCATGCGGGTGTTCTCGGTGGCGTACGTCGCGTTCGCGCCGGACCTGCCCGATCCCGTGTCCGGCTCCGACGCCCGCGAGGCGGCCTGGGTGCCGATGGACGAGCGGCCTTCGGAGCTCGCGTTCGACCACGGCACGATCGTCGCCGACGGACTGGAGCGCGCCAGGTCGAAGCTGGAGTACACGCCCCTGGCGACGAAGTTCGTCGGCGAGGAGTTCACGATCGCCGAGCTGCGCGCGGTGTACGAGACGGTCTGGGGCGAGCCGCTGCACGCCGGCAACTTCCACCGCAAGGTGCTGTCGGTCCCCGGGTTCGTCGAGAGCACCAACACGACCACGGAGCGCGGCGGCGCCCGCGGCGGGCCGCGGGCCAAGCTCTACCGCGCCGGCGACGCCCGCCTGCTGCACCCCGCGCTGCTGATGCCCAGCCGAGAGGAGACGGTGCGATGACCACCACCGCCGAGGCGATCGCACTGATCGAGTCCGCCGGCGGCAGCCTGTTCGACGGTGATGACCCGGCCGGCACCTACCGGCGGCTCGCCCGCCTCACCCACCCCGACGTGGCCGGTCCGCAGGGCGCCGCCGCGTTCGCCCGGCTCACCGAGCTGTGGCGCAACCACGGCACGATCCGCAGCGCCAAGGGCGCCTACTCGACCGCGACGCTCGCCTTCGAGGGCGACCTGGCCAACCTGTACGCCGTGCCGGAGGGCCATCTGAAGCTCGTCCGCGACCCGGCGTGCAACGACCTCATGGCGCGGGAGGCGACCGCGCTGCAACGGATCGCCGACCGGGGCGACCCGCGCTACCTGCCTTACGTGCCGCGGCTCGTGGACACGTTCCGCCACAAGGAGGACGCCACGACCAGGCGCGGCAACGTCGTTGCGACCTCCGCAACGGGGTTGCACAGCCTCGCCGAGGTGGCGCTGCGCCGGCCGAACGGGCTCGACCCGCGCGACGCGGCGTGGATGTGGCGGCGCCTGCTCGTAGCGCTCGGCCTCGCGCACCGCGCCGGCGTCGTGCACGGCGCGGTCGTGCCCGAGCACGTCCTCATCCAGCCGGAGGACCACGGGGTCGTGCTCGTCGACTGGTGCTACAGCGTCACCGAGCCCGGCGACCGGATCCCGGCGATCGTGCCGCACCGGCGCGACCACTACCCGGCCGAGGTGCTCGCCCGCGAGACCCCCGGCCCGTACACCGACCTGGCCATGGCCGCCCGGCTGATGGCCGACCTCATGGGCGACCGCGCCCCGCAGGCACTGCGGCGCTTCGCCGACGGCTGCCGGCTCGCGTCACCGAGGCAGCGCCCCGACGACGCCTGGAAGCTGCTCGGCGAGCTCGACGACCTGCTGCACCGCCTGTACGGCCCCCGCAAGTTCCGACCGTTCACGCTCTGAGAAGGAGACCCTCATGGGAAGTGGGATCTGGTCGACCGACGTCTACGACGCCGCCGACCGCTACCGTCGCGCCACCGGCGCCAGCGCGTTCGCGTACAGCGACTCCGGCGCCCGCACCGTCCACAGTGCACTCGACCCGAAGGGCGTCGGCAAGCGCGAGAGCCGGGACTCCGACGAGCACCCCGACTCGGTCGCCATCGCCGTCCTGTTCGACGTGACCGGCTCGATGGGCTCCGTGCCCCGGGTGCTGCAGCAGAAGCTGCCGCAGCTGCTCGGCCTGCTGCTGCGCAAGGGATACGTGAAGGACCCGCAGATCCTGTTCGGCGCGATCGGCGACGCCACCTGCGACCGGGTGCCGCTGCAGGTCGGGCAGTTCGAGTCGGACAACCGGCTCGACGAGGACCTCGGCCGCTTCGTGCTCGAAGGTGGCGGCGGCGGGCAGATGACCGAGTCCTACGAGCTCGCGATGTACTTCATGGCCCGGCACACCAGCATCGACTGCTACTCCAAGCGCGGCAAGCGCGGGTACCTCTTCATCATCGGCGACGAGCAGGCCTACTCGCGGGTGAAGCCCGGCGAGGTCCGCGACGTCATCGGCGACAAGCTCGGCGAGGCGATCGGCTTGCGGGCGATGGTCGACGAGGTCCGCCGCATGTACGACACGTACTACATCCTGCCCGCCGGCTCGTCCTACGCCGGCAACACCACCATCCTGGACTTCTGGAAGGACCTCCTCGGCCAGAACGTCATCGCCCTCGACGACCTGGACGCGGTGTGCGAGACCATCGCCCTCACGGTCGGCCTCGGGGAGGACTCCATCGACCTGGACGAGGGCCTCGAGGACCTGCGCGAGGTCGGCTCGGCGGCGACCGCGACCGTCGGCAAGGCCCTCGCCCGCATCGGCGGCGGCCGCGCGCCCGTCGCGACCGGCTCGGCGCCCACCATGTCCGGCACCACCAGCGTGGAACGGTTGTAAGCCATGCGGCACGTCATCGTGGTGGACCTCGGATACGGGGACTGCGGCAAGGGGACCGTCGTCGACCACCTCTGCGCCACCCGTGACGTGCACACCGTGGTGCGCTTCAACGGCGGCGCCCAGGCCGCGCACACCGTCGTGCTCGGCGACGGCCGCAAGCACACGTTCGCACAGTTCGGGTCGGGCACGTTCCGGCCCGGCGTGCGGACCCACCTCTCGCGGTTCATGGTCGTCGACCCCCTCGCCCTGGCCGCCGAGGCCGACCACCTGGTGGGACTCGGCGTCCACGACGGGTGGTCCCGGCTCACCGTCGACCGGGCGGCGCTGCTGTCCACGCCGTATCACCGCGAGGCGAACCGGGCGAAGGAGCTCGCCCGGGGCGCCGACCGGCACGGTTCGTGCGGGATGGGCGTCGGGGAGTCCATGGCGTACGCGCTGCGCCACCCCGACGACGCGCCGCGGGCCGGCGACTGCGCGGATCCGCCGCTGCTGCGGGCGAAGCTCGGCCGGCTCCGCTCCAGGTTGGGTGTGGACGGCCCGCCGGTCGACGCGTGCGTCGAGGCGTACACGGCGTTCGCCGCCACTGTGTCCATTGTGGACGGACTGCGGATCGAGGGGCCGTGCGTGTTCGAGGGCGCGCAGGGTGTACTGCTGGACGAGTGGCACGGGTTCCACCCGTACACCACCTGGAGCACGACGACGTTCGCCAACGCCGAGACACTCCTGGCCGGCGAGCCCGCCTACCGGCTCGGGGTCCTGCGGACGTTCACGACCCGCCACGGCGCGGGTCCGCTCGTCACCGAGGACCCGACGCTGCCCGTCACCGACCCCAACAACCCCGCGAACCCGTGGCAGGGCGCGTTCCGCGTCGGCCACTTCGACGCGGTCGCGCACCGGTACGCCCTGGACGTCTGCGGCGGCGTCGACGGGCTCGCCCTCACCCACCTCGACACCGCTTCGGCGCATCCGGACCTGCGGATGTGCGTCGACTACGACGGCGTCAAGCCCACCCGCGGCCGGACCGGCGACCTGGACCGGCAGGAGCGCCTCACCCGCGCGATGGCGTCCAGCCGGCCGCGCCTCGTCCCGGTGGACGACTGGACCGCCGCGGTCGAGGAGCAGCTGTCGGCGCCCGTGGTGCTGGAGTCGCACGGCCCCCGCTCGGAGGACAAGACGTCCACCGATTCGGCACCGCCGGTGGCCGCCCGGGTGACATGCTGAAGCCCGCACCTCAGTCGCACCACAGTCGAACCTCAGCCGGTCGTGTGACGCTGCCTGTCGAAACCTTCGGGAGGGACACGCATGGTCATGGGACTCGGTCGGGGCACGCTCAACGCGGTCCTCCTCGCCACCGCGGCGGGCCTCGCGATCGGCGGCGTCGCCGGCGTCGTGTCCCCCACGTTCGCCGAGGCCGGACCGTCCGCGCCGCACCGGGCCGCCCCCGCGACGGTGGTCACGGACGTCGACGTGCTCACCGGCGACCACATGAGCATCACGGTCCGCTTCAGCAACCCGGGCCGCGCGCCGCGCCACGTCGCCGCCACGGACATCAGCGTGTCCGCCGGTGCCGTCGTCCTTCGCTCCCGTACGACCAGCGCCTTCGACGTCCGGCCGGGCGCCACGGCCACCTCGACGTTCGACTTCGACACCCCGCCGAGCGGCGCGTCCCTGACACTCAACCTGCCGGGTGAGGCGCTCCCCCTCTGACCCCCCTTCCCGGTCGCCGCCCGCCGCGCCAGCAGCACCAGCGCGACCGCACCGGCGGCGAGCACCACGCCCGCGGTGTAGGCGAACGGGTCGAGCACGAACAGGTCGCCGCCCGCCGAACCGGTCCACCCCGTCAGCGCGCCGAGCAGCGTCCACAACAGCGCCGCCACCCCGTCGCCGACCATGACGACGAACGGCCCGGCCAGCGCGGTCAGCACCAGCGTCCTCGGCACCCGGCCGTCGCCGAGGCCGACGACCCCGGCGAACGCGGCGATCACGAGGGTCTGCGCCACCATGTACGCGGCGTTGTTGAGATGCAGCAGCTGGAGCAGCTCATACGTGTCGTCGGCCAGCACGGTGTACCGGGTCGCGACCGACCGGTGCGCCGCCGCGACCGCGCCGCAGCAGATCAGGCCGGCGGCGAGCACCCAGCCGGACCTGACGAGGACCCAGCGCCCGCGCTCCGCCGGCGGGTCGCCCCCGCCCCCACGGGCAAGCAGCGCCGCACCGAGGACCAGCCCGAGCAGCCCCGGCACGAACTCCGCGACGACCTCCATCCCCAGCACCGCGTCCAGCGCCGCCCCGTGCGGGTAGCACTCGTTCGGGTCGCCACACCCCGGCACCCCGGCCCGGTCGAGCTGCCGCTGCACGACGCCGGCCGCGAACCAGACGTACCCGGCGGCGACGGCACTCACCACAACGGCGCCGACCAGGTACGGACGAAGCACCCGCAGCGCAACCCACATCATCCGGCGGCCACCTCCGTGATCGTCACCGGCGCCGGACCCGCGGCGAGCCCGGCATCAGCGCCTCCAGGGCAGGCCGCCACGCACACCACAGCAGGGCACGCGTCTCAATCGAGGCCGCCGCGCACTGCCGGCTGCCACCGCGGCTCGACCAGGGCCGACGGTTGAAGCAGCGTTCCACGACATTGCGGCGCCGGTAGACGGCTGGGTCGAAGTCCGGTGTGGCCGTCCGCCGAGGCTGCCTTTGCCGGCCCGGCAGGCGATCTGGTCGGATCGTTCCGGGATGGTGTGCCGGACGCGTCGTTGCCGCAACGCTCGGCGGGTCGGGTCGTGGGCGCAACCCTTGTCCGCGATGAGCATGTCCGGCCGGCGCCGCGGCGGGCGGCCGGGCCGGGCGATGCTGATGCCGCCGAGCAGGTTGAGCAGCTGCGGGTTGTCCCCGGCCTGCCCAGGGGTGAGCAGGATCGACAACGGCCGGCCACGACCGTCGACGACGAGATGGATTTTGGTGCTCAGCCCGCCGCGGGACCGGCCGATCGCCTCACCGTCCTGCGTACCGACCGCCGCTGCACCGCTGCACCGCTGTGCCCGACGCCGGTGGATCCCCCTTACCGGCTCCAGCCGAATGCTGGTGCGCCCGCACGATCGAGGAGTCCACGCTCACCGTCCACTCCACGGGCTGGCCGTCGTCGTGGACCTGCGCCGCGGCCAGAACCCGCGCCCAGGTACCGTCAGCGGTCCACCGCCGCAGCCGCTCGTGTCAGGTCTTCCACGGCCCGTACCGTTCCGGCACATCAGGCCACGACGAACCACCCGACACATCATCGATCACCTACCCCATGATCGACAGGACAGGGCCTAGGACGCCGACCGTCCGAGGTCGGCACAAGCGGCGGCGGTCCCCCATCACGCGGGCTCGGCGGGGCGGGTGCGGCGTCGGTCACCGGTGGGTGGTCACCCGCCGTCGCGGACGTCATGGCCCGGCTGGGTGGGCTGGTCTCGTCCTACCCCGCACCGTTCCCCGCGCCGTCCCGAGCATCGTGCCTGGCGCGGTCCCGAGCATCGGGCCGCCGCCGAATGGTTCGGCGGCGGGTTCGCGGAAGGCGGGCGCGGGGGTCAGTGGTTGAAGCGCTCGCGGCGGACGACGGGGCGGCGGCCCTTCAGGGTGGTGCGGCGCAGGGTGTCGATGACCTCTTCGACGGCGCCCTCGGGGACCTCGACCAGGGAGAAGCGGTCGGTGATCTCGATGGCGCCGATGTCGCGGCCGCTCAGGCTCGACTCGCCGGTGATGGCGCCGACGAGGTCCTGGGGGCGGATGCCGGCAGCGCGGCCCGCGCCGACGAAGAGCCTGGTCATGCCGCCGGCCGGCACGCGGCGGCCGCCCGCGTCGCGGCCCCGGCCACGGCCGTCGGCGTCGCGGACCGCGACCCGGCGCCCGGGGCCCGGGCGGTCTCCCGAGCCCGCACCCGCGCCGGGCCGGCCACCGCCGAAGCCGGAGCCCGAGCCGGAACCGAAACGGTCGGAGGGCTCGCGGGGTGCGCGGAGGGTGATGTCGGGGATCTCCTCCTGGTCGCCCTCGCCGATGCCGGTGGCGTCGTGGGCGATCTTGACCGCGGCCATCGCGATCTCCATCAGGTCGAACTCGTCGCTGAGGGTCTCCACGACGACGCGGAACTGGGTGAGGGCCTCACCGTCGGCGGCGAGCAGCTCGTGGATGGCGGCGCGGGTGAGCTCGAGGCGGCGGGCCCGCAGGTCGGCGACGGTCGGGACCTTCTCGATGAGAATGCGCTGCTTGGTGATCCGCTCGATGGTCTTCAGCATGCGGTGCTCGCGGGGCTCGGCGAGGGTGATCGCGATGCCCTCGCGGCCGGCGCGGCCCACGCGGCCGATGCGGTGGACGTAGGACTCGGGGGCCGAGGGCACGTCGTAGTTGACGACGTGGGTGAGGTGCTCGACGTCCAGGCCGCGGGCGGCGACGTCGGTGGCGACGAGCAGGTCGGCGGTGCCGTTGCGCAGGCGCGCCATGACCCGGTCGCGCTGCTCCTGGCCCATGCCGCCGTGGAGGGCCTCGGCACGGTACCCGCGGCCGTTGAGCGTCTCGGTGAGCTGGTCGACCTCGTCGCGGGTGCGGCAGAAGACCAGCGCGGCGCCCGGGGCCTCGACGTCGAGGATGCGGCCGAGGGCGGCGGGCTTGTGGGCGCGGCTGACGACGTACGCCACCTGCCGCACCAACGGAGCCTCGCCGGCGGGGGTCGGCGCGCGGCCGATCTCGATCCGGACCGGGTCGTTGAGGTGGCTGCGGGCGAGGCCGTCGATGCGCGGCGGCATCGTGGCGGAGAAGAGCACCGTCTGCCGGTCCTCGGGGGTCTCCTGCAGGATCGCCTCGATGTCCTCGGCGAAGCCCATGTCGAGCATCTCGTCGGCCTCGTCGAGCACGACGACGCGCAGGTCGTGCAGGTGCAGCGTGCCGCGGCTGATGTGGTCGAGGGCCCGGCCGGGGGTGGCGACGACGACGTCGACGCCGTGCTCCAGGGCGCGCAGCTGGCGGCCGATCGGCTGGCCGCCGTAGATCGGCACGACGCGGGTGCCGAGGTCCTTGCCGTAGCGGTGGATCGCCTCGGACACCTGGACGGCCAGCTCGCGGGTGGGCACGAGGATGAGCGCCGAAGGGTTGTCGCCGCCGGGCGACGGGATCGTCTGCAGCAGCGGCAGCGAGAAGGCGGCGGTCTTGCCGGTGCCGGTGGCCGCCTGGCCGAGCAGGTCACGGCCCTCCAGCATCGGCGGGATCGCCTCCCGCTGGATCGGGGTGGGCTCCTCGTAGCCGAGGTTGGTCAGCGCCTTGAGCAGCTCGTCCCGCAAGCCCAGTTCGGCGAAGCCGGTGTCTTCGGTCACGGTGGGGCTCCTCAATCGCGAAATTCGTGGCTTCTACCAGCATCCCAGGCCCGGCGTCCCGCCGCCTGAGCGGTCCGCCTGGATGTGACCTGCGACCAGCCGACTGGTACAACGAGCGAGTGGCCGATGACGACTGGCAGGCGCAGCGGGCCCGTGCGGTGGCGCACCACGGGGCCGAACTCGACCGGCGCCGCGCCGCGGAAGCCGAGCAGGCGGCGGCGCTGATCGAGCGGTTCGTGGCTGACGCGCTCGCGGCGGGCCTGCCGACCGAGTCGCTGCGGGCCCGCTCGTATGGCGGTCGTTCCTACCGTACGCCGTTGCGCGGCTGGTACCTCAACAGTGAGCACACCATCGCGGTGGGTGACGACGGCCGGTACTACTCGCTGCTGGTGCCGTCGAGCGCGACGGCGTGGCTGACCGGGGTGACGCCGCAGCCGCACGCGCCCCGGCTCATCGTCGGCGAGGGCGGCCGCGACGGCGAGTCGATCCCCCTGCAGAAGCTCCTGGACAGCAAGCTCACAGCCGGATGAACGCGGCCGGCACCTCGTCGGTGAGCCACACGCCGTTGCCCGAGACGTAGAACACGTGGCCGGCGCGGGCCATCTCCCCGGCGAGGACGGTGAGCACGGCGACGGCGCCGCCGCGGCGGGTGCCGACCCGGCGGGCGGTCGCGGTGTCGGGTGACAGGTGCACGTGGTGGCGGCCGCCGCGGTTGAGGCCGGTCGCCTGGATCGACGGCAGGGCGGCGGCGCCGGTGCCGTGGAAGAGCACCTCCGGCGGCTCCTGCGGGGTGAGCCCCAGGTCGACCGGCACGGAGTGCCCCTGGTTGGCGCGGATCCGCTCGACGCCGCCGGGTCCCGTCTCGACCGCGTAGCGCTGCTTGTCGTTGCCGGCGACGACCTCGTCCAGGTCGGCCCGGGTGATGCCCATGGCGTCCAGGAACACCCCGACGGGCACCCAGCCGCCCGGGTCGAGGGTCAGGCCGACCCGCGCGGGGTCGTGGCGCAGCGCCTTCGACATCCGCTTACTGAGCTTGACCAGCTGCTGGTGATCCATGGCCGTTCCATTGTCGGCCCCGCCGCAACCGGATAACGACGCGATCCGGCCGGATCAGGACCGCGCGGCGCCGGCCCATCCAGCGCCGCAGCGCGCCGGACGGGTCGAACTCGGGCGTCACCGCGATCACCGTGGCGCCGCCGTGCTTCATGACCACGCCGGGGCGGGTGAGGACCGCCCAGCCGTCGCCGAGCGCCTCGTCGAGCCGGACCGTCCGGCCGGCGCGCACCACGAACGGCTGCGGGGCGAGGGGGCCGACCCCGCGCAGCGGCGGGCTGGTGGAGCGCAGTGCGAGGCCCTTCAGGCCGGGCAGCCGCCACACCGCGCCGAGCACGACCCGCCGCACCGCCGCCGCGCGGTCCTGGCCCCCGGTCATCGCCCACCCTGCCACGATCGCGAGCCGGATCTGCGCCTTCGCGTGCGGTTTGCGTTCGCGCTGGTACGAGTCGAGCACCGACGGGTCGCCGGAGACGCGCCAGGCCGCCAGCTTCCACGCGAGGTTGTACGCGTCGCGCAGGCCGGCGCCGAGGCCCTGGCCGATGAACGGCGGCGTCTGGTGGGCCGCGTCGCCGAGCAGGAACACCGTGCCGCGCCGCCACGTGGCCGCGATCCTGGCCCGGAACGTGTACTGCGCCGCCCGGACCACCGTCACCGCCGCACCGGCCTGCCAGGGCGCGAGCAGCTGGTCCACGTCGAGCGGCGGCTCGCCGTCGTGCATCCGGAACTCCCACCTGTACCGGCGAGACCCCAGCTGCATGAAGGTGGCGGCGCGACGCGGGTCGCAGATCTGGTGGACGCCGCCCCACGCGTCGAGGTCCCGGTCGGTGACGCCGTCGACCACCAGCCACCGCTCCTCGAACCCGAGGTCCTCCAGCTCGGCGCCGATGGCCTCGCGGACGGTGCTGTTGGCCCCGTCGCAGCCGAGCACCGCCGACGCCCGCAGCGACGACCCGTCGGCGAGGGTCACCGAGGTGGACGTGACCCCGGTGACGGTGACCCCGCCGCGGAACTCGATCAGCGGCAGCTCGGCGACCCGCGCGCGCAGCAGCCGCTCCAGGTCGGGCTGGTCGAACATGTTGGCCTGCGGCCAGCCGTGCGGGCCGGGCCCCGGGTCGCGGCGGAACTCGGCCATCACCCGGTGCCTGCCGTCGAGCAGCCGCAGCCCCAGCCCCGGCCGGCTGACCGCGGCGAACGCGTCGGCGACGCCGAGCTCCTGCAGGATGCGCATGACCTCGTCGTCGACGTGGACGGCCCGGGGCAGCGGGTACGGCTCGGGGTAGCGGTCCAGCAGCAGGCACGGCACGCCGCGCTGGGCGAGCAGGATCGCGGAGGCGGCACCGACCGGTCCCGCCCCCACGATCACCACTGGGTCCACGCGGCGAGGTTACGTCAGGCCGCCGCCTCCGCTGCGCTGCGGCGTCGGCCTGCGCCAAACTGCGTCCATGATGAGCGGCCCGAGCCGCTCCGCTGGCCGCTCATCCGCAGCGCGTCCCGTTGAGCGTGAACGCGGTCGGCGCGGTGTTCGTGCCGTTCCAGTTGGACAGGAACCCGAACGTCACGGTGCCACCGGAGGGGATGCTCGCCGTGTAGCTCACGTTGGTCCAGGTGACCGCGGCGCCGGACTGGGCGTAGGTGGCGCCCCACGACTGGGTGACGACCTGGCCGTTCGCGTAGCTCCAGGTCAGCGTCCAGCCGTTGATCGCTCCGGTACCGGTGTTCGTCACCTTCACGTCGCCCTGGAACCCGCCCTGCCACTGGTTGGTGACGCTGTACGCGACCTTGCACGCGCCGGACGGCGGCGGGGACGACGACCTCGACGGCGACGGCGACACCGAACGGGAGGGCGACGGGGACACCGAACGGGACGGCGACACCGACGACGTCGGCGACGTGACCCCGCCGTAGACGGTGGCCTCCTTGGCGGTGGCCTTGATGCCGTTGGCGCCGTTGAAGATGCGCTCGCCCCAGCTGGTGAGCTGCGCGGGGTTGAAGCCGGTCACCATGTCGAGGTACTCGACGCCGCCGCCGTTGCCGCTCCACGACCAGCCCAGGTAGCCGATCCGCAGCGACTGGGTGGTCGCCATGATGGTGTCCTCGTCGGGGTTGCCGTCGGAGTGGTTGAACCCGAACTCGCCGACGACGATCGGCAGCTTCGCGGTGACGAACCGGTTGAGGTAGTCGTTGATCTCCGCGGCGGTGTCGAACACGCCGTACATGTGGATCGAGAACACCGTGTTCTTCAGCGGGTCGGCGGCGAAGACGGTCGCCGCGTTGTCGCGCATCGTGAACGACCAGTCCTGGCCCCAGTTGGGCGCGTCGACCATGATGGTGTGCTCGAACCCGTTGCTGCGCAGGCGCTTGACCGCGTTGGCGGTGTCGGTGGCCCAGTTGGCGACGGTGGCGGCGTTGTTGCCGTAGGGCTCGTTGCCGATGTTCACGATGACGTACTTCTCCTGGCCGGCGAGGGCGCTCTTGACGCTCAGCCAGTAGTCGACCGCCCGGTCGAGGGTGATCGCGCCGCTCTGCTCGCCGTAGCCGGTGGTGTCGTGCGCCTCCAGGACGCAGATGAGCCGGTTGGCCTTGCACAGCGACACGACGTTGGCGACGTCGGCGGTGTCGTTCTTGGTCCAGCGGTCGCCGGTGGCGAGCACGACCCGGACGCTGTTCGCGCCGAGCGCCTTGATGTTGGCGAACGAGCTGGTCTGCGTCGGGTACCAGGTGTGCGCGTGGCTGACGCCGCGCATGACGAACTCGGCGCCGTTGGCGTCGTAGAGCCGGCCGTTGCTGACGGTGAAGCCGGTCGCCGCCGACGCCGGCTGCACGGCGACGAGCACCGACACCGCGACCGCCAGCACGATCGCCAGCACTGGGGCCGCCGCGAGGGTGATCCGCGTTCTCATGTTGGTCCTCCTAGGGGGTGTTGGACGCAACATATGAAGCGCTTCAGTTCACGGTCAACGATGTCAGCGCCGGCCCCCAGGTCGGCCGCCGCGGCGGTGTGAAACTTGCAGCGTCGGGTAGCTGAGGCCGCATGACCATCGACAATCCGTCCGACCTGTTCCTCTACGAGCTGTCCGGCATGTACGACGCCGAGCGCAAGAGCAACCATCTCGTCGGCGAGATGCTCGGCCAGGCCGAACACAGCCCCCTCGCCCAGATTCTGCGGGCCCAGCAGCAGCAGGGACAGCAGAAGATCCAGAACATCGAGACGTGCTTCGCGATGATGGAGATGGAGCCGGTCGAGGTGCCGTGCTCGACGCTCGACGGGATGCGGGCGGAGTTCCAGGCGTTCGCCGGCCAGCAGCCCTCCACGGAGGCGATGGAGATCTACGCCGTGGACGCGGAGACGAAGCTGGCGCACTTCGGCATCGCCGGCTACCGCGGACTGATCGACAAGGCGCTGCTCATGGGCGAGACGCAGTGCGCGCAGATCCTGCAGACCAACCTGGTGCAGAAGCAGGAGAACGCGGGGACGTTCGAGCGGATCAGCCACGAGCTCGGCCAGCGGGTGGCGATGCAGATCTGAGGCCCGTAGGGGGCCCCGACATCGGGCCCCCTCCGGTCCTCCGGGGTCAGCCCCCGAGACTCGCCGCAGCGGAGGCGATCGCCGAGGCGAACGTGCTCACCTGCGTGTAGACGCCCGGGTAGTTCGGGCGGGCGCAGCCGTTGCCCCAGCTGACGATGCCGACCTGGATCCAGGCGTTGGCGGCGTCGCGGCGGAACATCGGGCCGCCCGAGTCGCCCTGGCAGGTGTCGGTGCCGCCGGCGGCGTACCCGGCGCAGATCTCGTCGTTCGGGATCAGGTCCGGGTAGGAGTTGTCACAGGTCGAGTCCGCCACGTACGGCACGGTCGCCTTGAGCAGGTAGCGCTGCTGCGCGCCGCCCTCGCGCGCCGCACCCCATCCCGC
Organism: Dactylosporangium sp. NPDC049742; assembly: GCF_040674675.1. Classification (NCBI taxonomy): domain Bacteria; kingdom Bacillati; phylum Actinomycetota; class Actinomycetes; order Micromonosporales; family Micromonosporaceae; genus Dactylosporangium; species Dactylosporangium sp. NPDC049742. Next base: position 98,255 of record NZ_JBFANF010000009.1, read on the forward strand.
GACGGTGAAGGTGCCGGTGTTGTACGTGGTGTTCGTCGCGATCGGCAGCGTGGCCAGGCCGCTGACGGGCGACGCGAGCCGGATCAGCGCCCAGTCCTTGCCGTTGCCGTTGTACCCGGGTGCCCGGTACACGTAGTTGGACCTGACCTGGATGCGGCTGGCCGACTGCAGGTCGACCACGCCCAGCGTCGCGGTGATGCTGGTGTTGGTGCCGGTGCCGCCCACACAGTGCGCGGCGGTGAGCACCAGGCGCGGGCTGTACAGCGCCCCGCCGCAGCCCATCGAGAGCCGCACCATGAACGGGAACTCGCCCTGCGCCGCACGGGTGCCGCCGACGACGTCCTGCTGGGCGTGCGCGACGCCCGGCAGCACGCCGACGGTGGCGATGACGGCGGTCAGGACCGCCAGGAACCTTCGAACCATCCGTAGCCTCCCCAACGAGTGGATGATGGGGAGGATGGTATCCATCGATTCGATACTTATGGATATATCGTCCGGCTCATACTGCCGACCACGACGCTGGTCTCGGTCTCCGGGTCGGTGACGGTCGTGGGCGTCAGGCCGCACCCGGCGAGGACCGCGTGGACCGCGTCCAGCTGGGCGTCGCCGGCCTCGGTCAGCAGGCGCCCGTCGCCGGTCAGCCAGCGTGGCGCCTCGGCCGCGACCCGGCGCAGCACGCGCAGGCCGTCGTCGCCGCCGTCGAGCGCGGCCCGCCGCTCGTGCACCCGGAACTCCTCGGGCAGGAACGCGATCTGCGCCGTCGGCACGTAGGGCACGTTCGCGAGCAGCACGTCGACCCGCCCGCGCAGGTCCTCCGGGAGCGGGTCGAAGAGGTCACCCTCGTACACCTCGGCGTGCGGGAGGTTCCGCCGCGCGCAGGCCACCGCGGCCGGGTCGACGTCGGTCGCCACCAGCCGGGTGCGCTCTGTGCCGCGGGTCGCGGTCGCGCCGAGCGCCCCCGTGCCGCAGCACAGGTCCAGCACCGTGTGTCCACTGTGGATGAACTTGCGCGCGGTGACGGCCAGGAGCTCGGTGCGGTGGCGCGGGATGAACACGCCGTCCTCGATGGCGAACCGTTCGCCCGCGAACGACGCCCACCCGACGAGGTACTCGATGGGGTACCCCTGCACGCGCCGATCGACGAGCGTTTCCAGTCGTTCGTCGTCGCCGCCGGCCGCCTCGGTGAGCAGCGCGGCCTCATCCTCGGCGAACACGCATCCGGCGGCGCGCAGCCGGTCAATAACCGTGGGCACGCCGCACTCTAGCGTTGCTACTCTGACGTGTGCGCGCGGTTATGCTGTCCGGCCCCGGTCCCGTGTCCAACCTGAGCGTCGTCGAGGTGCCGACACCCTCGCCGCCGCCCGGCTGGGTCAGGATCCGCGTCAAGGCGTTCGGGCTCAACCGGTCGGAGCTGCACACCCGCCTCGGCCTCGCGGAGGGCGTGGTCTTCCCCCGCGTCCCGGGCATCGAGGCGACGGGCGTGGTGGACGACCCGGGTGACTCAGCGTTTGAGGTCGGCCAGCAGGTCGCCACGATGATGGGCGGGATGGGCCGCACCTTCGACGGCGGCTACGCCGAGTACACGGTCGTGCCCGCCGCGCAGGTCATCCCGTTCGCGTCCGAACTGCCGTGGCCCGCGATCGGCGCCGTCCCGGAGACGCTGCAGACGGCGTACGGCTCCGTCGTCACCGCCCTGGACCTGCGACCCGGCCAGACGCTGCTGATCCGCGGCGGCACGTCGTCGGTCGGCCTGGCCGCCGCCGCGCTCGCCCGCGACCTCGGGGCGACCGTGCTGTCCACGACCCGCTCCCCCGGCCGCCTCGCGGCGCTGACCGCGGTCGGCGTCACCCACCCGCTCGTCGACGACGGCTCGGTCGCCGCTCAGGTCAGGGCGCTGTTCCCGGACGGCGTCGACGCGGCCCTGGAGCTCGTCGGCACCCCTACCCTGCCTGACACCCTGGCCGCGACCCGCGTCCGGGGCACGGTCTGCTTCACCGGCATGCTGTCCAACGAGTGGCTGGTCCGCGACTTCTACCCCATCGGCTACCTGCCGACCGGAGTCCGCCTGACCGCCTACGGCGGCGAGGCGAGCGACCTGCCGCCCGCGGTCCTGCAGCGGTTCCTCGACCGGATCGCCGCCGGCGAGCTGACCCTCGGCCCGGTCCACACGTACGCGATGGACGACATCCGCACCGCCCACACCGACCTGGAGCGGGGCACCCACGTCGGCAAGCTCGTCGGGCTGGCCTGATGTCCGTGGACGCCGCCGGCCCGATCGTCGTGCACACCCACCGCTTCCTGATCCAGGCGGTGCGGTAGCCGTGGAGTACCCCGACCTGTCGCCGTACGAGTACTACGAGTTCCCGCTCTCGATGCGCAACATCGGCTGGCTGGGACCCTCCTTCACCCCGCGACCGCCCGCCCCGGACGCCGACCCGCGACCCCTGCGCGCCGCCTCCCGCGTGCTGTCCAGCGTGATGCTCGGCCGGCACGTCTGCCCGTGGTGCCCCGGAGAGACCACCCCCGGCGGCGGCAACGGCGAGTACCACTACTACGCCCACGACGGCGAGGTGTACGCCGCTCCGGCCATGCTCCTGCACTACGTCGAGGTGCACGGGTACCGGCCGCCGGAGCGGTTCCTGCAGGCCCTGCGGGTGCCCGGCGAGCTGCCCTGGGACGACCGCGCCGAACGCCTCGCCACCCTCCTGCTCGACCCGTCCGAGGATGTGTTGCTGCGCACCGCCGGCATCGTCGACCTCGCGTCCTGGAAGCACCCCCGTACCCTCGACGTCCTCCTGCAAGCGGCCCACGACCCGAAGCTCGACGTCGCCGGCGACGACATCGGCTGCGCCCTCGCGCTGCTGCCCTACGACGTCCCCGCCGACGATCTTCCCGAGCTCGTCCGCTGGGGCTTCGACCTGCAACGCACCACCGACGGTGCCAACCCGTGACGTCGCATTCGAACGGCAGGTACAACGTCATGCACACCGCAGAGGCCCGCATCGATGAAACGGGCAACATCCTGGTCGCGCCGGCGGCCCTGCACGACGATCCGCTGGTCAGGGACTTCTTCGGGGCCGTGAGCACGCCGGAGGAGCTGCCCGCCGTGCATCGCAGGACCGTCTACCTGTGCGGCGACGTGTCCAGCATCGGCGCGCACGCGCTCGACGGGGCCGCGCGGGTGTTCGTGGTCGACGGGCTGTCGCACGGCTCCGCGCCGTGGCCGGTCGCCGATCCCGGGCAGGTGCCTGTCCACGTCCATGGCGCCGGCGTGTACTACCGGCGGTTCTTCGACCCCGGCGCCGGCCACTTCGGCCGGATCAGCGCGGAGCACGCGTTCCAGTCCCTCACGGAGTCCACCAAGCCCGGCACCGCGCACCGCACCGGGATCTACCTGACCCCCGTCACGCGGGACGGCGACGAGCTGCACTTCCGCCTGCTCCGGTGCTCGACGAACCTCTCAGGCCCGACCGAGAACTTCGCCGCGACCGACACACGCATCGTCGAGGCCCTGAACCGGGAGGCCGCCCACGTGTTCCGCGGCCACGCCCCGCTGAACCACGTCCTCGCGCAGATCTACCACAACACCCCGGGCACCGACGAACGCAAGCAGTCCAAGGCCAAGATCTCGGCACACGCCGACAAGACCAAGGACATGCCCGGCAACGGCGTCATGGCCTTCTGCACCTTCTACGACGGGCTCGACAAGCTGCGCCCCCTGGGCCCCTTCGACCACGGCCTGAACGGTGTCAGCGGGCTCACCAGGCTGCAGTTCCGGCTCAAGGCGCCGGCCGACCTTCCGGAGCAGTTCACCCTGACCCTCTATCCCGGCTCCGTGTTCTTCATGCCGCTGTCCACGAACCGGCTGTACACGCACGAGGTCCGCCCCCCGACGCTGGACGCCGGGCTGCTGCCGACCCGCCTCGGTTATGTGGTCCGCTGCTCGAGCGCCGAGGCCGTACACAGGAACGGGCAGACGTTCCTCAAGACGGACGGCGGCCCGGTCGAGCTCGGACCGCCAACCCCCGAGGGCATGGCCGAGCTGCGCAGGTTGTACGCCGAGGAGAACCGGACCCAGTCGCTCGTCCACTACGGCGACGAGCCGCGCTTCAGCATGAACTCGGGGGACTACCTTGCACCCCGGGTCTGAGTTCCGCTCGTACACGCTGCCCACCGACGGGAACCCGTTCGAGGAGCTGTTCGCGTCGGCACGGTTCGAACCGGTGGGCAAGGGCCGGCTGGGCGCCGTCCTGGTCGCGACCGCCGAGACGGGCGACGTGCCGATCGTGCGCACCACCACCCGCTACAGCCTCCCCGCGCAGCGTTTTCCGCCGGTGTACGAGCAGCTGGCGCGACACGTCCAGACACTCGCGGCCCTCCCCGCAGCCTTCAACAACGCGCTCGTCGAGAGCTACACGAACGCGTACACGACCATGGGCGGCCACAGCGACCAGGCCCTCGACCTGGCGGACGGGTCGTCCATCGCGGTCTTCTCCTGCTACGAACGCCCCGAGGTGCACCCGCCACGGAAGCTGGTCGTCGAGCCGAAGGACCCCGGCGACACCTTCGAGATCCCGATGCCCCACAACAGCGTCATCGTCTTCTCCCTCGCCACCAACCGGCGCCACCGACACAGGATCGTGCTGGACAGACCCGCCCAGATGCCCGACAACCGCTGGCTCGGCGTGACCTTCCGGACCTCGAAGACCTTCGTCCAGCACCACGACGGCCACGCTCACCTGCGCACCGGCGCGCCCCTGACCTCAGCCGACGACACCCAGCAACGCGAGTTCTTCCAGCTGCGGCGCCGCGAGAACACCGAAACGGACTTCACCTACCCCTCCCTGACGTACACCCTCAGCGCCAGCGACCTGCTCCCGCCCCTCGAGTGACCCACCATGGTCGTGTCGTCCGGTCGGTGCGGGACAGGTCTGGCGCTGGAAGCGGATGACCCGTTGGGTCGGTTGGGCGGCGCGCCCGTTGGGCAGAGCCTGGACCTTGGTGGTCAGCCGGCCATGGGACCGGCGGCGCCAGCACAGCCCACTCGTCGTTGCTCAGAGCGTGTTTGAGAAGTGGGTCTGTTTGTCGTCGAGGTAGCCGGACGTCACGGCTGCGGTGTTACTCATCGGGCCTGACCGACGTGCAGGTCTCGACCGAATGACCGAACTCATCGGCCGCCTATCGCACCCAACGCCGTATCTTGCCTCGGTGACCTACTTCGCGGACCTGACGCCCTACGCGAGGCCTCCACAGCTGTGAGTTCTGCCCGTCGGACGCGGATCCCGTCGCCGATCCGCGGCCAGACGGGCGGCCCTGGCTTGCGTTCCGCGAGATCAGGGTGCCGGCCCGGCCGGGCGTGATGTTCGCGGCGCCAGCGCTGATCTGGCATTACGTCTACCGGCCGCCCGCGGAGTTCGTCGAAGCGGTACGACGTTACGACGCCGGCTGGGCCACCGAGCCAAGCCCCCGGATCCCACCCGACGCGGAGCGTGAAGTCTGGAGCCGGCCCCCCATCAACGCCATGATTCCATGTGTGAGCTGCGGTAAGGCGTTCGAGTTGCACTGGGACAAGATCCGATGAGGTGCATCGGCGTGCCTACGTGACCACCGATGTCGATGCCGCCAACGTGGCCGGAGCCTCCGGCCGTGGCGGTACCCCACAGACCTGACCGACGAGCAGTGGGCGCTGGTCGGGCCGCTGCTCCCAGCGCCCAAACGCGGTGGTAGGCCAGAAAGCATCCACGCAAATCCATTGTGGACGCGGTTCTGCACGTGGTCCGCACCGGCTGCGCCTGGCAGTACCTGCCACGCGCCTTCCCGCCATGGCAGACGGTCTCCTGGTACTTCAAGCAGTGGGCGAGGGCTGCCGGATCATGGAGCGGTGGATGAGGATGCGTTCTGGCGGGCGGTCGAGTCGGCCGGGGACCGGCGGTTCCGGGCGTTGGAGGCGCGGCTGGCGCGGTTGCCGGTCGGGGACATCGTGCGGTTCCACACGATGATGGTGGAGAAGTGCGACCGGTTGCTCACCTGTGAGCTGTGGGAGGCGGCCCAGATCATCACCGGTGCCGAGGTGTCGGAGGACAACTTCTACTGCTTCCGGCCGTGGGTGGTGGCGCTGGGGCGGGAGATGTTCGAGTGGGTGCTGGACGATCCTGACCTGCTGGCCGAGCATCCGCAGGTGCGGCGGCTGGCGGGCATGCGGGGTGAGCGCTGGTCGGACGAGGACTATCCGCACGCGGAGGAGCTGCTCGGCGTGGGTGAGGCCGCGTTCGAGGTCGTCCTGGCCAAGCTGCATCCGAGGTACGCGGCGCTCGTGGAGTTTCCGGACGCGTTCGAGCGGAGGCCGCGCGGGATTCCCGACGCGCGGTGGCCGGCGGGGTTCGGTGAGGCCGGGCGGCTGGAGCGGCTGTACCCCGACCTCACCGAGCTGTTCGCGGGAGGGGGGAAGGGTCAGGAGGTGTAGAGGCCGCGGGTGTAGCGGTCCTCGGCGTAGTACTCCTCGAGCTGCTCGAGTGACTCGTTGGTGTTCTGGACGCTCTTGATGAGCTTCGCGTGGGACGGCAGGTCCTCGGGGGTCCAGGTCTCGGGCTTCCACAGGTTGGAGCGCATGAATGCCTTCTGGCAGTGGAAGAAGATGGTGTCGATGTCGACGACGAGGGCGAGGATCGGACGGTGGCCCTCCACGACCATCGAGGAGAACCACGGGGCGTCGGTGAGCAGGCGGGCGCGGCCGTTGATGCGCAGCGTCTCGCGGCGGCCCGGGATCAGGAAGATCAGGCCGACGTGAGGGTTGGCGAGGATGTTGTGGAAGCTGTCGGCGCGCCGGTTGCCGGGGCGCTCCGGCAGGGCGATGGTCCGGTCGTCGATGACGTGGGTGAAGCCGGGCGGGTCGCCCTTCGGGGAGACGTCGCAGTTGCCGTCGGCGTCGGAGGTGCCGACGAGGACGAACGGCGACAGCGCCAGCCAGTCCCGGTCGGTCTGTGCCAGGGTGCTGCGTTCCTTGCTCGCGGCCCGGGGCATCGGCGACCCGAGCAGGTCCTCCAGTTCAGCGGTCGAGGTGATCTGCATGGTCCTCAGCATAGGACCCGTAACAACCTGTAACGATGAAGCTATTGTACGGCCGGACGTGTGCGATTAGCGTCGGCTCATGACCGGACACATCTCCGACGCGGACGCCTACCGTGACGACCGCGCGCACGTCTTCCACTCCTGGTCGGCGCAGCGGGCGCTGGACCCGGTCGTCGTCACCGGCGGCCTCGGCAGCACGTTCTGGGACGCCGCCGGCACCAGGTACCTCGACTTCTCCTCACAGCTGGTGAACCTGAACCTCGGGCATCAGCACCCGCGGGTCGTCGCCGCGATCCAGGAGCAGGCGGGGCTGCTGTGCACGGTCGCGCCGAGCTTCGCCAACCCGGCGCGCAGCGAGGCCGCGCGGCTCATCGCGGAGGTCGCGCCCGGGGACCTGTCGCACGTGTTCTTCACCAACGGCGGCACCGAGGCCAACGAGCACGCCGTCAAGATGGCGCGGCTGACGACCGGGCGGCACAAGATCCTGGCCGCGTACCGGTCGTACCACGGCGCGACCACCGGATCGATCACGCTCACGGGCGATCCGCGCCGCTGGGCCAACGAGCCCGCGATGCCGGGCGTCGTGCGCTTCTTCGGCCCGTACCCCTACCGCTCCTCCTTCCACGCCGACAGCCCGGAGCAGGAGACCCAGCGCGCCCTGCAGCACCTCGAGGAGGTGTTCATGTTCGAGGGGCCGGGCACGATCGCCGCCGTCGTGCTGGAGACGGTCGTCGGGACCAACGGGATCCTCGTGCCGCCGCCCGGGTACCTCGCCGGGGTGCGCGAGCTGTGCGACCGGCACGGGGCGCTGCTGATCTGCGACGAGGTGATGAGCGGGTTCGGCCGGTGCGGGGAGTGGTTCGCCGTCGACCGGTGGGGTGTGGTGCCGGACCTGATCACGTTCGCGAAGGGCGTCAACTCCGGTTACGTCCCGCTGGGCGGCGTCGTGCTCGGCGACAAGGTGTACGACACGTTCGCGGAGCGCCCGTTCCCCGGCGGCCTCACGTACTCGGGCCACCCCCTGGCCTGCGCGGCGGCCGTCGCGACCATCGAGGTGATGCGCGACGAGCGGATCCCCGAGCGGGTCAAGGACCTCGGCGAGCGGGTCGTCGGGCCGCGGCTGGAGAAGCTGCGCGACCGGCACCCGTCGGTCGGTGAGGTGCGCGGCCTGGGCCTGTTCTGGGCGATCGAGCTGGTCCGCGACCGGGACACCCGCGAGATGCTGGTGCCCTACAACGCGTCCGGCGCCGCGGCCAAGCCGATGGCCGACGTCGTCGCCGCCTGCAAGGCCCGCGGCGTGTGGCCGTTCACGCACTTCAACCGGCTGCACGTGGTGCCGCCGCTGGTCGTCACCGAGGAGGAGCTGCTGCAGGGCATCGACGCGATCGACGACGCCCTCGACGCGGCCGACGCGCACGTGGCGTGACCGGTCGGGCGCTGCTGGGATCTTTCCAGCAGCGCCTCCGTCCCGGTCAGGGTGCGAACGGATACGCCCGCAGCGTCGTCTGCTCCAGCCCCTCGGCCGTGGCCCGCAACGACACCCAGCCCTTGCCGCCGGGGTGCGCGACCGCGACGTGCGTGGCGGTCACCAGCGCCGGGAACCACGAGCGCCCGTCGTCGTAGGACACCTCCACCCCCGGCCGCACCGCCGTCGTCGCCTGCGTCGTCATCCGGTACGGGAAGCGAAACGCCCGACCGGCGGTGGCGGTGCCGTCGGCACGCAGTACAGGGGCGAAGGACACCGCGCGCAGCGGCATCCGCCGCCAGTCCCCGCCGGGCACATGTTCGGACCGGAACGTCCAGGCGACGTCGACGACGGTCCCGAACGCCGCCGGCTCCGCCCGCATCTCCAACCGGAACAGGCCCGGCTCCGGCGGCACCTCGAACACCCCTTCCGCGGCGCCGGCCTCGGCGACGAGCACGCCGTCGCGGTACACGGCCGTCCGCGCCCGCGCGTACTCGACGCTCCCCGGATGCCCGGCGCCGTCCCCGTGCAGCCGGGCCGCGACGACGAGCGTGTCACCGTTGCGCGACACCCACTGCTCGGGCAGCTCCTGCACCTCGACGCTCGGCGCCGCGACCCCCTCGTTCCACGCCGTGCCGGCCGGCCCTTCCAGCCGCACGCCGGCGGCCGGCTCCTCGAACGTCGTCCGCCACGTCACGCCGCCCGCGTCGAGGTTGTAGTGGTCGTCGCGGTGCGCCGGGAGCACCTCGATCGGCAGGGCCGCGGCGAACACCCCGCCTCCGCCCGGCATCCGCGGCCTCGTGTACGTGACGCCCGCGCCGCCGACCCTCGCCCCGAACCGGCTCCTGACCGTGCTCAGCTGCCCGGGGGTCAGGGTGCGGGCGAGACCAGCGGGCAGCCGCCCGTACACCATCCAGGCCAGGAAGTAGGCGGCGCCGGCGGCGGTCATGGTGACCGCGACCATGACCCGGAACCCGTCGACCGGCCGCTCCCCGCCCAGCGCCCCGAAGTACACGCCACGCAGGTCCCCGCGCACCGGTTCTCCCACGTCTCACCACCGCTGACCGGCATCCTGTACCTGACCTCGAGCAGCTCCGGCACCGCATCCTGCCGCGGCACGGCGATCGCCACGGGCCGCCCGGCCCGCGCGTCGGCGGTCACTGTCACCGGCCCGTCGACCCGGATTCCCGGCTGCACGAGCCAGGTCCGCACGCGGTCCTCCTGCACCTCCACCGAGACCAGGTACGTCCCCCGCTCGACCGGCACCCGCATCGTCCCCTCGAACGGCATCCCGATCGGCTCGGCGGGCCGGTCGGTGCGGACCAGTTCCAGGAACGCCTTCGCCGCCCCACCGCCGGCCCTTCCGACGGCGACGACGGTGATCTCGGCCGTCCCGGCTGTCCCGGCGGCCGCGGCTGCCGTGGCGACCCCGGGCGCTCCGGACGCGAGCGCGGTGCCGGCGGTCGCCCCGGCCACAAGGATGGTCCGTCTGCGAATCGTCACACCTGCACACGCGGCGACCTCCGCCCGGGTTCCCCTTCTTTCGGCCGGTGTGCGGGGGGTGTGGTTGGGGGGAGGATGGGTGGTGAGCGGTTCAAGGGGGAGGTCGCTCATGCCACGGTCGTACTTTTCGTTGTCCGCACCGCTTTCCGGTCCGGCGCCGCGGGTTTCGGAGGTCGACTGGGTCGCTGTCGGCGCCGCTCGCCGGGCCGCCGCCGCTGAGGAGTACAGCCGCCGGCGCGAGGCCAGGACGCGCGCCAAGGCGGAGTTCGCCGAGGCCCGCACGCACGGCCTCGCCGCCCGCCACGCCACGAAGCTGGCCCGCCTCCGCAACGCCCGCACCCTCACTACTGCACCGGCAACACGTCCGGCCGCGCCACCAGCGTCCCCTCCGACCGCGCCCCCGCCGCCCGCTCCGACCGAGACCCCGCCGCCCCCGCCGACCGCACCCCAGCCGACGCCTCCAGGCCGCGCCACCGCCGACGCCTCCGACCGCCTCACCGGCACCGCGTGCGCCATCCAGCCCGTGCTGCCCTCGGCCGCACACTCGACCACCTCGCCGGCAACGTCCGTGGCGGTCGGGCCAGCGCCGCCAACCACCCAGCGGGCAACGGATCCGGCTGCACCGCCACCTTCAGCCGCTTCGCCACCGGCGCTCGCGACGGTCCAGCTGGTGATGCCCTCGGTCGCGACGGCGGCAGCACGCTCGGCCGTCTCGGTAACGTGTGCGGGCACCCCAGCGGCGACGCCCTTGGCTGCGACATCGGCAGCGGGCTCGACCGCATCGGCAACGCTGGTGCCACCCTTGTCTGCGACGTCGGCAGCGGACTTGACCTCGTCTGCGGGCACCCCGGCGGTGACGTCTGCGGGGCACCCAGCCAGTCAGGCGTTCGACGGATCCGCACGCGAGCGCGCAGTCCGGCGCACCGGCATCGGCGCCGCCTGCGACCGCCGTCCTCGGCACCCGGCGGCACTCGCTGCGCCGCCTGCACCCTCGGCAGCGCCCGCCGGTCCAGGTCCACCGGCGACAACGGTTCCCATCTCGGTCCATCGGGTGGCGCACCCGAGCCGCGCCGTGCCCGTCGGCGGCAACGCCTTCGTCCACTCCACCGGCGTTGAGTTCCACCGGTCCAGCGGCGTCCCGTGCCCCGCCGACCCTCCCACGTCTGCCGGCCGACCGCGGATGCCCACACACGTGGTGGCGCGCCGCTTGCCGGTGGCGCGCCGCTTGCTGCCTGGATCCGCACCGAGTCTTCGCGGGGATCGCCGGTTGCCGACGGCATCCCCCACCACCGGTGATGCGTCCCCTGCTGTTCCGCCGTCAAGGTCACGGTCATCGCGACGGCGGCCCAGTCGTGGGACAGTGACTCCCCTCTCGCCCACAAACCTGCTGGCGGCGGTCGATCATGGTCGCGATACTTCGCGGATGAGCAGATTCACCGAGGTCATCGTGCTGGCGAAGGAAGCGGAGCAGGTGATGGAGCCGCTCACGGTGCCCGACCCGCAGCGCGGGTGGCACCAGTGCTTCGGTCGCGTCGACGAGAACCAGTTCTACGGCACGAACTTCGGCTCGTCCGAGTGCTACGCCTGGGTCATCCAGTTCCAGCGCCAGACCTGGGCGGGGTTGCTGCCGCTCCTCGAGTCGCTGCCCTGGCCGCGGCCGGAGTCGGTCCAGGTCCTCATCCGCGATGAGGAGGACGACTGCTTCGGCCTGTGGATGCTGTACGACGGCAAGCTGGCCGAGGTGCCGCTGCCTCGCACGGACCGCTACGACAACGGCCGAACCATCACAGGCGTCCTGTCCCGCACCGACCGGACATGACCCCAGCGGGGCCTCGGAATTGTCAGGGAGTGGAGACGACGAGGGGTTGGGAGTCCTCGGACAGGAAGTGGTCGCCGGGGAGGGGTTCGATGTGGACGTGGTACGGCAGGGGGCCGGGCTCGGCAGGAGCCTCGACGTTCGAGGCCAGGATGTCCAGTGCGGGCAGGGCGCCGTGGATCTGGAGGGTGGTGCTGTCCTGGGAGACGGTGATCGAGGCCTTGCCGGTGGTGGTGTGGGTGATGGTGATGCTGGACAGGGACGCGTCGTAAGGGGACGGGTCGGTGGTGGTGTCGAGTGGGCAGGTGCCGGAGCCGGCGCGGATCAGGGTGGCGAGGTGGTGCAGTTCAGCGGGGGTGCCCGACAGGTCCAGCTCGTCGGTGCGGTGGGAGTAGCGGACTCGCATGCCGTCGAGGCTATGTGGTGGCGTCGTGCATGGCCTTGGTGAAGACGGACTTGGCGTCGGCGTGTTCTTCGCTCTGGGGGCCGTTGCGCATCTCGACGAGGGTGCCGTCGTGGAGGGTGAGCTGCCAGCGGAAGCGGAGCCTGGTGGTGCGGGTGGCGGCGGTGATCTCCTCGTACGGGATGAAGCGCGCGCCGGGGGTGGCGGCGAGCTCCCGGGGGTTGCCGTCGGCGAGCCAGCGGCGCATCCGGTAGCGGGCCATGCCCGTCTTGTACCGCGGCATCCCCGGCAGCACGAGCAGCCCGTGGCTGAGGATGAGCAGGTCGGCGCGGGAGCCGTCGACGATGGCGGTGGTGATGCCGGCGAGGATGCCGGCGTGCTCGGTGCCGACGCGCTGGCGGACGTGGCGGGCGGTGGTGACGTCGACGCCGCGGGCGTGCAGCTGCTGGCGGGCGAGGGCCACGGTCGCCGGGTCGCAGGCGAGGCCGGCCGGCTGGGAGAGGTCGAGGCGGGCGCCGGAGAGGTCGACCAGGAAGGCGGACGCGGTCCAGGACACCTGCCAGCGGGCCACGCCGGAGCGGACGGCGGCGAGGCGGAGCAGGGTCTCCAGCGGCGCGGCGAAGCGGGTGCGGGCCTCGCGGCGGGTCGCGTCGGGGAAGAGTGGGCCGGCGAGGTCGTCGAGGCGGCCGGCGGCGACGAGGTCCAGGACGGCGCCGACGTCGGGGACGGGCCGGCCGACGGCGCGGCTGAACGCGCGGAGCATCGTGTCGGACTGTTCCTGCAGGTCGGAGGTCTGCACGGCGGCACGGAACTCGTCCCAGGGCAGGACCATGGCGGCCGGCAGCGCCACGGCCTGCAGGGCACGGCCGGCGGCGGCCAGGTCCGCGACGAGGGCGGCGGCGGGCCCGTCGGCGGCGGCGAAGGAGGACTCCGGCGCGGCCATGACGGCCTCGACGCGGGCGGGCAGCGGCGGGTGGGTGTCCCAGCGGTCGTGCGGGCGCGCCGCCGTGACGAGCCGGGCGCGCACCGCCGAGACCTCCTCCGCGCGGGCGCGCAGCAGCGGCGGGAAGCCGCCGAACACGTCGTCGGGCAGGTAGCCGGCGTCCAGGCCGGGGCGCACGACGGTGCCGAGGTAGAAGCCGAACACCTGGTCCAGGACCTCGACCTCGCGCAGGGCGCTCGCCGCCGGCAGCCGGCCCGCCACGCGTACCGCGGCGAGATCCGCCTCGAGCTCCTGGCGGCGGCTGACGGCGTTGTGCACGAGCAGGAACAGCGCGGCGTAGGCGCGGAAGACCCAGCCGGCGACGTTGGACGTGCCGAGGTGGCCGATGGTGCGGGCGAGGGCGACGCGGCCGCGGTACGAGATGCCGGCGAACCTCGTGTGGCTGCCGGAGTAGTGGCCGAGCTCGTGCGCGAGGACGAACCGCAGCTGCGCGACGGTCAGCGTCTGCAGCAGCGGCAGCCCCACGTACAGGTGGCGGCGCCCGCCGATCAGGCCCATCAGGTGGGCTCGTTCGCTGACGGCGGCGTTGACCTCCGGCACCAGGTGGATCTCGTCCGGGGCGCGGGTGCCGACCGCCGCGGCCAGCTCGTGCACCGTCTGCCACAGTCCGGGCGCGTTGTGCGGGGTGAGCGGGATGCCCTGCGGGCCCGCGCCGTCGGCGCGCAGCGCCTTCCACGTGCCGTAGCCGACGGCCCACACGGTGGCGATGAACACCGCCACGCCGACCTTCACGCCGATGTATCCGGTGGTGAGGCTCGCCGCCCAGATCGCGAGGGCGAGCCCGGCCGCGAACTGTACGAGGGCGAGGACGTAGAAGCCGGCCAGCATGATCAGCGACAGGAAGGCGCGGACGGCGACGGTCATCGTCAGGCCGTGCGGTCTCTGGCGCGCGCCGTCGACCGGGCCCTGGTGAACGCGACGTCGGGGGTCGCGAGGTACGACCAGGGCCAGCGCGTCACCCGGTCGCCGAGCACGTCGAAGCGTTCGGCGGCGGCGGGCCGGTCGCCGTTGAGCGTGAACGCCATCGCGAACGCGTTGTCGCCGGCGGCCCAGCCGGGGCGCCGCTCGTAGCGGTTGTGCCGCACGGATCGGTCCGCGGCGAGGCGCAGCCGCTCGCCGACCTCGGGGCTGCGCATGTACTCGCCGTCCTCGCCCTCGGGCAGGTCCAGCCAGTGCTCGATGTGCGCGTCGGCGACCAGGACGCCGAGCGGCGAGCCGGGCGGTGCGGCGGCGGCCGCGGACTCGGCGAAGTCGTGCATCAGCTCGTGCGAGCCGCTCCACTTGCGGCACAGCTGCTGCAGCATGTGCGAGTGGGCGTCGCGGTGCAACGGGTGCCGGCGGACCGCCTCGTCGAACCGGCGGCGGGTCTCGTCGAGACCGAGCTGCCTGGCCCGGCCGAGTGTGACGAGCCCCACCCACGGCGTCGGGTCGTCGGCGTCGAGGTCGGTCGCGTCGTCGAGGCAGTCCTCGGCGAGCTTCAGCCGGCGGAAGAACACCTTGAACGCGTCCTCGCTGACCGTCGAGGCGCGGCCGTTGCCGCGGGCCTGCCACGCCCAGTCGATCGCGTGCAGCCCCTTGACGGTCAGCGGGGTCGCCTTGCTGGGCGCCGCGGCGATCCACTCGTCGATCCACGCGCCGTCGCCGGCGTGCTCGCCGAGGACGCGGCAGTAGAAGTACCGGTCGTCGGGGTGTTCGACGTCACGCAGCGTCTCCGCCGCCGCCTGCCAGTCGCCGCGCTTCGCGGCCGCGATGAGCCGGGTCGCCTCAGGGTCGCCCTGCGCCGGGTCGACGTCCAGGTGTTCGATCCTGTCTGCGGCTCTTCGCCGGAATGGCCACATCGAACCTGTTCCTCCCCGTGACGGTCAACGGCCCAGAACTATAGGGTCCGCCGTCCACGGCTGCTATCGGCCCGGCGACGGTAGGGCTAAGCCCACTGTCTCCGGGCCGCGGCGCCGCGAGAATGGCGGCATGAGGGTGAAGGCGTTCGTGCGGGCCGGGGCCGTCGCGATCGGGCGGGTCGCGCTGCTCGGGCTGCTGTCGCCGCCGGTGAAGCTGGTGCTGCTCATCCTGTCCGTGGTGTCGCTGGCGCTCAGCGTGATCGGGTTGGGGCTCGTGCTGGCGCCGCTGGTGGCGATGCTCGTGCGGGCGTACGCCGACCTGCACCGGCGGGCGGCGCGCGACTGGTCGTGGGTCGACATCCCCCGGCCGTACCGGCCGCTGCCCGCGGGCGCGTTCGTCGGGACCCCGCGCCGGTGGTGGTGGCTGGTCCGCGACCCGGCGACGTGGCGGGACCTGCTGTGGCTCCTGGCGGGCGCCCCCGTCGGGCTGCTGCTGGGTCTCGCCGGTCCGGTGCTGCTGGTGTACGGCCTGGAGGGGCTCCTCGGGGTGGCGATCATCATCGACGCCGCGACCGGCCGGTACGGCTACGGCGTCACCTGGCCGATCTCCGACACCCTCGACGTCGTCAGCGTCCCGCCGCAGGGTGCGCTCGTCACCGCCGGCGCCCTGTACGCCGGGCCGTGGCTGCTGTGGACGCTGGCGCACTTCGACCGGCTGCTGCTCGCCCCGACCCGCGGCGCCGCCCTCGCCGCGCTCGCCGCGCGGGTCGACCGGCTCACCGAGACCCGCACCCACGTCGTCGACGCGCAGGCCGCGGAGCTGCGCCGGATCGAGCGTGACCTGCACGACGGCGCGCAGGCGCGGATCGTGTCGCTGTCGATGAGCCTCGGGATGGCCGAGGACCTCGTCGCCCGCGACCCGGCCGCCGCGCAGGCGCTCATCGCCGAGGCGCGGGAGGCGAGCGGGCTGGCGCTCGCGGAGCTGCGGCACCTGGTGCGCGGCATCCACCCGCCGGTCCTCGCCGAACGCGGCCTCGACGGCGGCGTGCGGGCCCTCGCCCTGACGCTGCCCCTGCCGGTGACCGTCACCGTCGACCTGGACGGCCGCCCCGACGCGCCGGTGGAGTCCGCGGCGTACTTCGCGGTCGCCGAGGCCCTCACCAACGTCGTCAAGCACGCGCACGCGTCGGCGGCGTGGGTATCGTTGACCCACCTCGGTGGCGCGCTGCACATCACCGTCGGCGACGACGGTGTCGGCGGCGCCGAGGAGCGAAGCGGCTCCGGGCTGACCGGGGTCGCGCGCCGGCTGGGCGCGTTCGACGGCGTCCTGCGCGTCGACAGCCCGCCCGGTGGTCCGACCGTGCTGACCATGGAGCTGCCGTGCGCGTTGTCATCGCCGAGGACCTCGCCCTCCTCCGCGACGGGCTGATCCGGCTGCTCAGCTCGTACGGCTTCACGGTCGCCGCGGCCGTCGACACCGGCGAGGCGCTGCACGCGGCGCTGCTGGAGCACCGGCCTGACGTGGCCGTCGTCGACGTGCGGCTGCCGCCGACCTTCACCGACGAGGGCCTGCGCGCGGCGATCGCCGCCCGGGCCGCGGTGCCGGGCCTGCCGGTGCTGGTGCTGTCGCAGCACGTGGAGCAGCTGTACGCGCGGGAGCTGCTCTCCGACCGCCGCGGCGGCGTCGGCTACCTGCTGAAGGACCGGGTCGCGACCGTCGGCGAGTTCGTCGACGCGGTCCGCCGGGTCGCCGGCGGCGGCACCGCCATGGACCCGGAGGTCGTGTCCCAGCTGCTGGCCCGCAGCACCCCGACCGCGGCGCTCACCCCGCGCGAGCGCGAGGTGCTCGGCCTGATGGCGGAGGGCCGCTCCAACGCCGCGATCGCGTCCCGGCTCTTCGTCACCGACAAGGCCGTCGGCAAGCACATCAACAACATCTTCGCCAAGCTCGGCCTGCCCCAGTCGGAGGACGACAACCGCCGCGTCCTCGCGGTCCTCGCCTACCTCAACGCGTAGCGCGATCGAGTGCTCAACGATGGGTGACGGGCCACGCGGCCTGCTCTGATTCGGCGTACATTCACGCTGAGCGACGGGAGGTGACGCGATCGGAGATCGATTAGGAACGGTCCTGTACCGTGCCAAGAAGACGGCAGCGCGGCACCGCCCCGGTCCGTAATCGATCTCCGACGGTCCACCGGCGACGCGTCAACCGGCGACGGCCGGGGTAACGGACGCGGTATGGGTGCGGTGGTGGTCGGGCAGCTGGCCCGCGATCTCGTGATGGTCATGGAGCGCCTGCCGGACGTGCACGCGTCGGGCGCGGTCCGGCAGCGGCTCGAACAGCTCGGAGGCAAGGGCGCCAACCAGGCCGTCGGCCTGTCGCAGCTCGGCGTCGCCACGGCGCTCGTCGCGGTGGCCGGCGACGACCCGGTCGGCGACGCGCTGCTGGCCAGGGCCGCGCTCGACGGCATCGACGTGACGCACGTGGTGCGGCGACCGGGCACGGCGACCGGGCTGATCGTCGAGGTCCTGGAGGACGGCGGCCGGTGGCGCTACCTGGAGCACCTGCCGCAGGGTGTCCTGCTGACCGAGGCGGACGTGCGGGCCGCCGGCGACGTGCTGCGCGCCGCCGGCGCGGTGCTCGTGCAGCAGCAGCCCCTCGACGCGGTCCGTGCCGCCGTGGAACTTTCAGGCGGGCTGACCGTCCTCGACGGTGCCGTCACCGACCGGTCGGTCGAGGCCTGCGCGGCGCCGACGTGCTGCGCGCCGACGCGCACGAGGCGGCGGTGCTGCTCGGCGGGCCGGCGCGCGAGCGGGAGGTCCTGGCGGCGGCGCCGGCGCTGCTGGACGCCGGGCCGCGCCTGCTCGCGTTCGCGCTGGCGGACGGCGGTGACCTGTTCGTGTGGCGCGACGGCCACGAGCTGGTCCCTCACGCGGCCGGCGGGCACGAGCTGGTCCCCAACGCGGCCGGCGAGCACGAGCTGGTCCCCAACGCGGCCGACGGCCACGAGCTGATCCCTCACGCGGCCGGCGAGCACGAGCTGGTCCCCAACGCGGCCGGCGGGCACGAGCTGGTCCCCCACGCGGCCGGCGAGCACGAGCTGGTCCCCAACGCGGCCAGCGGCCACGAGCTGGTCACCCACGCGGGCGGTGAGGCCGTCGACACGACCGGCGGCGGTGATGCGCTCACGGCCGCCCTGACCGCCGCGCTGCTGGACGGGGCGACGCCCCGGGAGGCGGCGCGGGAGGCGGTGGCGGCCGCCGGGCGCGTCGTGACGCACGCCGGCGGCCGCCCGGGGCTCACGCCCCGCCGGCGGTCAGCGTGACCGTCTGCGGGGTGAACGAGGTGCCGAGGACGTCGACGCCGGCGGCCTTGGCCGCGTCGATCGCCTTCTGCATGTAGTCGTTGGTGTAGGACAGGCCTTCGGGCTTCTTCTTCAGGACGGTGTCGCCGACCTGGTTCTTCGTCGTCATCGAGATGTCGACGGTCTGGTTCCAGGCGGCCTCGTCGACGAGCCCGACGCCCTTCGCGGCGGGCCAGACGAGCTTGTTGACCTCGTTCATCTGCCACAGCTGGTGGCTCTTGCCGAGCTTGGAGCCCTTCGCGACGACCATGTCGCGGCACTCCTCCGGCTTGTCGCGGCAGTACGCCCAGCCCTTGATGGTCGCGGTGAGGAACTTGACCGTCTGGTCCTGGTACGCCTTGTCCTTGAGCTTGTCGGTGTTGGCCCAGACGGCGTCCTGCAGCATCGAGGTGCCGACGGTCTTCCAGTCGATGATGGAGAAGTCCGAAGCTTGGTACAGCGCGCCGGTCGCCGGGTTGGTGGCCTCGAGCAGCTGCGCGTACTCGTTGTAGGACATGGCCTGCGCGACGTCGATCTCCTTCTTCAGCAGCGCCTGCATGTCGAACTGCTGCTGCACGAGGGTGACGTCCTTGCCGGGGTTGAGGCCGGCCTTCGTCATGCCGGCGAAGAGCTCGAACTCGTTGCCGAAGCCCCAGTTGCCGACCTTCTTGCCCTTGAAGTCGGCCGGGGACTTGATGCCGCTGCTGGCGAACGCGACCTGGTACGTGCCGGAGCGGGCGAAGATCTGCCCGACGTCGGTGATGCCGGCGCCCTGCTCGCGCGAGGCGAGGGCCTTCGGCACCCAGGCGACGGCGTAGTCGGCCTTGCCGGTCGCGAGGACGGTCTGCGGCACGATGTCGACACCGCCCTCGATGAGCTGCACGTCGAGGCCCTGCTCCTTGTAGAAGCCCTTGTCCACGGCGGCGATGTAGCCGGCGAACTGGGCCTGGAAGAACCACTGCAGCTGCAGCTTCACGGTGGTGACGCCGCCGCTGCCGGTGGTGGTCGTCGTCGGTGTGTCGGCGGTGCCGCAGCCGGCGAGCGCGAGGCTCGCGACGGCGGCGCCGGTGATGAGGGACCTGATCCGCATGGGCGCTCCTCGAAAAACTACGATCGAAAAAACCACGAACGAACTACGAACGGGCCTTCCAGGGCATTGCCAGACGCTCCAGGAGGAGCGTGGTCAGGTAGAAGACGAGGCCGAGGGCGCAGGCGCCGACCACGAACGCCCACGCTCGGGGATACGCGGTGAACGCGGCGGCGGAGGTGATCCGCGCCCCCAGCCCGTCCTGCAGGCCGCCGAAGTACTCGGCGACGACCGCGGCGATGACGGCGAGGGAGGACGCCTGCCGCAGTCCGGTGAACACGTAGGGCAGCGCGCCGGGCAGGCGCACGAGCCGGGCGAACGTCCAGCCGCCCGCCGCGTAGCTGGCCATCAGCTCGCGGTGGGTGGGGTCGACCTCCCGCAGTCCGCGCAGCGTGTTGATGAAGACCGGGAAGAACACGATGATCCCGGCGACGACCCGCCGCGGCAGGCTGCTGGTGGAGTCGAACATGTTGTTGAGGATCGGGGCGAGGGCGATGATCGGCAGCGCGTTGACGACCGCCGCGTACGGCACGGCGACGTCGCTGAGCAGCTTCGACCGGCTGGTGGCGAGCGCGGCGAGGATCGCGACGGCGGTGCCGCCGACGAGCCCGACGAGGGCGTTGGCGCCGCTGGCGAGCGCGGCGTCGAGCACGTTGCCGCGCTGCTCCACCAGCTGCGCCCAGATCGCCGACGGTGCCGGCAGGATGAACGGCGCGATCCGCCCGGCCGTGACCACGACCTCCCACAGGACGACCGCGACGACGCCGACCAGCACCGGGGGCAGGACCGATCGGAGGTACTTCATGCCCGCAGCGCCTTCCGGACCGCGGTGACGTGCTCGAAGTAGGCCGGGGACTGCCGGGCCGCCTCGTCGCGGGCCGGCAGGTCGATGTCGACGGTCGCGGTGATCCGGCCGGGCCGCGCGGACATGACGACGACCTTGCCGGACAGGAACACCGCCTCGGAGATCGAGTGCGTGACGAAGACCGTGCTGGTGCCGGTCTTGGCGCAGATCTGCAGCAGCTCGCCCTGCAGCCGTTCCCTCGTCATCTCGTCGAGGGCGCCGAAGGGCTCGTCCATGAGCAGCAGCGGCGGGTGTACCGCCAGGGCCCGCGCGATCGCGACCCGCTGCTGCATGCCGCCGGACAGCTGGGCCGGGTAGTGCCCGGCGAAGTCGGCGAGGCCGACGAGGGCGAGCATCTCCTCGGCCCGCTGCCGGCGCTCCGCCTTGGGCACCTTGCGCAGTTCGAGGGGGAGCTCGACGTTGCGCCGCACGGTGCGCCACTCGAAGAGGCCGGCCTGCTGGAAGGCGATGCCGTACTCCTGGTCGCGGCGGGCCTGCGCGGCCGGTTTCCCTGCGACGGTGACAGTGCCCGCGGTAGGCTCGATGAGGTCGGCGATGAGCCGCAGGAGGGTGCTCTTGCCGCACCCGGACGGCCCGATCAGCGACACGAACTGTCCACTGTCGACGGTCAGGTCCACGTCGGACAGCGCGGTCACCTCGTCGGGGCGACCCGCGTTGAACACCTTGCTGACACCAGCGATCGAGACAGCGCTGACACCGGCGATCGAGACGGCGCTCATACGACGTTCACCTCGACCCTCCGTCGATGGCGCATGAGCGGGAGCTCGAGCAGGCTGACGGTGCCGGCGACGACGAGGCCGAGGACGGCGGCGCCGAGCATGGCGGTGTAGACCTTCGCGGGGTCAGAGGTGGCCTCCCTGGAGTACTCGATGACGAGCCGCCCGATCCCGCCGCGGGTGCCGGTGGAGATCTCCCCGACGACCGCGCCGACGACCGCGGCCGCGCCGGCGAGGCGCAGCGCGGGGAACAGGAACGGCAGCGCGGCGGGCAGCCGCAGCTTCAGGTACGTGCGCCACCAGCCGGCGGCGTAGGAGCGCATCAGCTCCACGCCCGACGCCGACGGGGACTGCAGGCCGCGCAGCAGCCCGACGGCGACGGGGAAGAACGCGAGGTAGGAGGCGATGACGGCGACCGTCATCCAGTCCTGCCACGGGTAGGGACCGAACGACAGGGCGCCGCTCCAGCCGGCGACGAGCGGCGCGAGCGCCACCAGGGGCACGGTCTGCGACAGCACCACGTAGGGCAGCAGGCCCCGCTCCACGACCCGGAAGCGTTGCATCACGGTGGCGAGGACGAAGCCGATCGCCGTACCGGCGAGAAAACCGACCGCGGTGACACCCAGGGTGAACAGGCAGGCGTCCGCGACGACCTGCCACACGGGGCGGCCGCCGGTCAGCTCCGGCCGCCCCAGCCGCTGCGCGACCGTCCACAGGTGCGGCATCGACAGGTCGTCGGCGCGGGGCAGCACCTTCACGCCGAGGACCGCGGTGCCCTCGGGGTCGCCGACCGCCTTGTACCCCTCCCACAACAGGGCGAAGACGACCAGCCCCCCGAGAGCACCGAGGACCTTCTTCATGACAGCGCCGGGATGATCTGCTCGCCGTAGGCGCGCAGCGTCGATTCCTTCGCGTCGTGCTGCAGGTACACGGCGAACTGGTCGACGCCGAGTTCCTTCAGCTCGTTGAGCCGTTGCAGGTGTTGCTCGACCGGGCCGAGGACGCAGAACCGGTCGATGATCTCGTCGGGCACGAAGTCGGTGTGCGGGTTGCCGGCCCGCCCGTGCTCCGCGTAGTCGTAGCCCTTGCGGCCCTTGATGTAGTCGGTGAGGGCCGTCGGGACCGCGCCGTCGCTGCCGTACCGCTCGACGATGTCGGCGATGTGGTTGCCGACCATCCCGCCGAACCACCGGGTCTGCTCCCGCTGGTGTTCGAGGTCGTCGCCCACGTACGCGGGCGCGGCCACGCAGAACTTGATCGCCGCCGGGTCGCGGCCCGCCTTCTCGGCCGCGTCCCGCACCGCCTTGATCATCCAGGCGGCGATGTCGGGGTCGGCGAGCTGCAGGATGTACCCGTCGCCGACCTCGCCGGTGAGCGCGAGGGCCTTCGGGCCGTACGCGGCGACCCACACCTCGAGGCGGCTGTCGGGCGCCCACGCGAACCGCAGGTCCCGGTCGCGCAGGTGCACCTCCCGGCCGTTGCCGAGCTCGCGGATGACCTGCACGCACTCGCGCAGCTCGGCGAGGGTCGTCGGCCGGCTGCCGAGGACCCGCACCGCGGAGTCGCCGCGGCCGATGCCGCAGACGGTGCGGTTGCCGTACATCTCGTTGAGGGTGGCGAACAGCGACGCCGTCACGGTCCAGTCGCGGGTGCCGGGGTTGGTGACCATCGGCCCCACGATCACCCGCTCGGTGTCGGCGAGGATCTTGCTGTAGATGACGAACGGCTCCTGCCACAGCACGTGCGAGTCGAACGTCCACACGTGGCTGAACCCGGCCGCCTCCGCCTGCTTCGCGAGCTCGACCGTTTGCATGGCAGGCGGGTCACACTGGAGCACCACCCCTACGTCCATACGTCACCTCACCTTGGGGAAGCCCAGGTCGACCTCCGACGTGGCCGGGTCGGGCCAGCGCGAGGTGACGACCTTGCTGCGCGTGTAGAACTGGATTCCTTCGGGGCCGTACATGTGCAGGTCGCCGAAGAGCGAGGACTTCCAGCCGCCGAAGCTGTAGTAGGCGACCGGGACCGGAACGGGGACGTTGACGCCGACCATGCCGCAGACGACGTCGTACTGGAACTGCCGGGCGGCGCCGCCGTCGCGGGTGAAGATGGCGGTGCCGTTGCCGTACTCGTTGTCGTTGACGAGTTTCAGGGCCTCGTCGTAGGAGTCCACACGGACCACGGACAGGACCGGGCCGAAGATCTCGTCGGTGTACAGCGGGGAGTCGGTGCTGACCTTGTCCACCAGTGACGCGCCGAGGAAGAACCCGGGGCCGCTGCTGACCGGGGCGTCGCGGCCGTCGACGACGACCTCGGCCGTCCCGGGCTCGCTCAGGTAGCCAGCGACCTTGTCGCGGTGTTCGCGGGTGATGAGCGGGCCCATCTCCGCGGCCGGGTCGCTGGCCGGGCCGACCGCGATCCGGCCGATCCGGTCGCTGATCGCCTGCACCAGGGGGTCGGCGACGGCACCGACGGCGACGACGACGGAGATCGCCATGCAGCGCTCCCCCGCCGAGCCGTACCCGGCGGACACCGCGGCGTCGGCGGCGGAGCTCACGTCCGCGTCGGGCAGGACGACCATGTGGTTCTTCGCGCCGCCGAGCGCCTGGACCCGCTTGCCGGCCCTGGTGCCGGCCTCGTAGACGGCCTTGGCGATCGGGGTGGAGCCGACGAAGCTCAGCGCCTGCACGTCAGGGTGGACCAGGAGGGTCTCGACGGCCTCCCGGTCGCCCTGCACGACGTTGAACACACCGTCGGGCAGCCCGGCCTGACGGAGCAGGTCGGCGAGGAGCAGCGAGACGGACGGGTCCTTCTCGCTCGGCTTGAGCACGAACGTGTTGCCGCAGACGAGCGCGTTGGCGAACATCCACATCGGGACCATCGCCGGGAAGTTGAACGGGGTGATGCCGGCGACCACCCCGAGGGGCTGGCGGATCGAGTACACGTCGACGCCGTTGGACGCCTGCTCGCTGTAGCCGCCCTTGAGCAGGTGCGGGGCGCCGGTGGCGAACTCGACGTTCTCCAGCCCGCGGGCCACCTCGCCGGCGGCGTCGGCGACGGTCTTGCCGTGCTCGGCGCTGACGAGCGCCGCGATCTCCTTGCGGTTGGCGTCCACCAGCTCACGGAACCGGAACATGACCTCGGCGCGCCGGGACAGCGACGCCGCCCGCCACGCCGGGAACGCCTTCAGGGCGCTGGCGACCGCCCTGTCGGTCTCCGCTTTCGTCGCGGCGACGACGTACGCCTGCTGCTCGCCGGTCGCCGGGTCCCAGACCGGCAACTGGCGGCCGCTGGTGCCTTCCACGGCGGCACCGTCGAGCCAATGCTTGATCTCACGCATGTCTTGTTGCCTCGGTTTCAGATCAGGTAGTCGGAGAGTCCGCGGCGGACGAACTGCCCGTGGCCCTTGCCGCCGTGATACGCGCCGTCCTTCACGATCACGCGGCCGCGGGACATGACGGTGTCGACCTTCCCGGCGATCTCGTAGCCTTCCCAGGCGGAGTGGTCCATGTTCATGTGGTGCGTCTCGACGCCGATGCGGGTGCGGGCCGCCGGGTCGTACAGGACGATGTCGGCGTCGGATCCGGGGGCGATGATGCCCTTGCGGGGGAACAGGCCGAACATGCGCGCGGGGGTGGTCGCGATCGTCTCGACCCAGCGGGCGAGGCTGAGCTTGCCGTCGACGACGCCTTGGTACAGCAGGTCGACGCGGTGCTCGACGCTGCCGATGCCGTTGGGGATCTTCGAGAAGTCGCCGACGCCGAGCTCCTTCTGGTCCTTGAAGCAGAAGGGGCAGTGGTCGGTGGACACGACGGACAGGTCGTTGGTGCGCAGCCCCTGCCACAGGTCGGCGCGGTGCGTCTCGTGCTTGCTGCGCAGCGGCGTCGAGCAGACCCACTTGGCGCCCTCGAAGCCGGGCGCGCCGAGCTGGTCCTCGAGCGTCAGGTACAGGTACTGCGGGCACGTCTCGGCGAAGACGTTGCGGCCGAGGTCGCGGGCGGCGGCGACCTGTTCCAGGGCCTTGCTGGCAGACAGGTGCACGATGTAGAGCGGGCAGTCGGCGGCGACCCCGGCGAGCCAGATCGCGCGGCTGGTCGCCTCCGCCTCCAGGGCCTCGGGGCGGGTGAGGCCGTGGTGGATCGGGTCGGTCTCGCCGCGTTCGAGGGCCTGCTTGACCAGGACGTCGATCGCGGGCCCGTTCTCCGCGTGCATCATGATCATGGCGCCGTTGTCGCGGGCCTTCTGCATGGCGCGCAGGATCTGGCCGTCGTCGCTGTAGAAGACGCCGGGGTACGCCATGAACAGCTTGAAGCTGGTGATCCCCTCGTCGGTGACGAGGGTGTCCATGGCCTTGAGCGACTCGTCGTCGACGCCGCCGAGGATCATGTGGAACGCGTAGTCGATGTGGCAGTTGCCGTCGGCCTTGCCGTGCCAGGCGGCGAGCCCGTCCTGCACCACCTCGCCGGTGCGCTGCACCGCGAAGTCGATGATGGTGGTCGTGCCGCCCCAGGCGGCGGCGCGGGTGCCGGTGTCGAACGTGTCGCTGGCGAACGTGCCGCCGAACGGCAGCTCCATGTGGGTGTGCGCGTCGACGGCGCCGGGGATGACGTACTTGCCGGTCGCGTCGATCGTCTCGAAGTCGCCCTCGGTCGGCCCCTGCCCGGGAGCGAAGATCGCCGACACCTGTTCGCCGACGACGAGCACGTCGGCGAGCAGCGCGCCCGTGGGACCGATGACCGTCCCGCCCTTGATCAGGATCACGGCTTCACCAGGTCCCCGTACGCGTCCGGGCGCCGGTCCCGGTAGAACTGCCATCGGTCCCGCACCTCGGCGAGCAGGCCCATGTCGAGGTCGCGGACGATCAGCTCGGGGTTGTGCGCGTCGCCGACCTCGCCGACGAACTTGCCCTCGGGGTCGACGAAGTAGGACGTGCCGTAGAAGTCGTTTTCGCCGAGGTCCTCGACGCCGGTGCGGTTGATCGCGCCGATGAAGTACTCGTTGGCGACGGCGCTCGCCGGCTGCTCCAGCTGCCACAGGTACGCGGACAGGCCGCGGCTGGTCGCGGACGGGTTGAAGACGATCTGCGCGCCGTTGAGACCGAGCGCCCGCCAGCCCTCCGGGAAGTGCCGGTCGTAGCAGATGTAGACGCCGACCTTGCCGACCGCGGTGTCGAAGACGGGGTAGCCGAGGTTGCCCGGACGGAAGTAGAACTTCTCCCAGAAGCCCTTCACCTGCGGGATGTGGTTCTTGCGGTACTTGCCGAGATACTTCCCGTCCGCGTCCACCACGGCCGCGGTGTTGTACAGGACGCCGGGCTGCTCCTGCTCGTACATCGGCAGCACCATCACCATGCCCAGCTCGGCGGCGAGGGCCTGGAACCGTTCGGTGGTGGGGCCGGGGATGGACTCGGCGTACTCGTAGTAGGCCTTGTCCTGCACCTGGCAGAAGTAGGGTCCGTAGAACAGCTCCTGGAAGCAGATGACCTTGGCGCCCTGCGCCGCGGCCTGCCTCGCGTACTCCTCGTGGGCTTTGATCATCGACTCTTTGTCGCCCGTCCAGCTCGTCTGGACGATGGCGGCCCGGATCACGTCTGCCATGGCTGCCCCTCTCTGGGCTTTTGGCGGTGCTGGGCTTCAGCGGCGGTCGTGCTGCGGTCTCTGCGGCATTGACCTTGTCTCGGGTCGGATGCCGTAGGACACTAACGACACAAATCTAGGCGGACAATGGTCCAAGCGTTACAGAATGTTTCGGAGATGTAATTTGCTCGCGCTCATCGCCGGGGCGGTCGACGACCGCAGCGCCCGGGGAATCGCCGCCGCCGTCAGCCGCCTGGTGACCGCCGGGACGCTGCCCGCGGGTTCCCGCCTGCCGACCGTGCGGGACGTCGCGCGCGAGCTCGGCATCAGCCCCACCACCGTGTCCGAGGCGTGGCGCAGCCTTGCCCGCGCCGGCGCGATCCAAACCCGGGGCCGCTCCGGCACGTTCGTGGCCACGCCTTCCCTGCCGCGCCAGCGTCTGCGGTACGCGCAGCTCGGCGGACGCGTCGGCGAGCTCGGCCCCTCGGAGCTGCTGCGCGACTTCTCCACCGGCGTGCCCGACTACGACCTGCTGCCGTCGCTCACCGAGGCGCTGCGCCGCATCGGCGACGCCCGGCTGACCACCAGCTACCTCGACGGCGCGGTCCTGCCCGCGCTGGAGGACGTCCTGCGGGCGCGGTGGCCGTTCCCGCCTGACCAGCTCACCGTCGTCGATGGGGCGATGGACGCCCTCGACCGGATCACCGGCACCGTGGTCCGCTTCGGCGACCACGTCCTGGTGGAGAACCCCGCGTTCCCGCCGATGCTGGACCTCCTCGAAGCCGTCGGCGCCACGGTCGTCGGCGTCGCCATCGACGAGCACGGCATGCGCCCCGACGCCCTCGCGCTCGCTGTGACGCAGTGCGAGCCCGTCGCCGTGTACCTGCAACCCCGCGCCCACAACCCGACCGGCGCGAGCATGACCCAGGCCCGCGCCGACAAGCTCGCCCGCGTCCTGGCCCGTCACCCGGGCGTCACCGTCATCGAGGACGACCACGCCGGCGACATCGCGACCGCGCCCCCGGTCAGCCTCGGCCGCCGCCTGCCCGACCGGACCGTCCACGTGCTCAGCTTCTCCAAGAGCCACGGCCCCGACCTGCGCCTCGCCGCGATCGGCGGCCCCGCCGCCGTGGTCACCGCCGTCGCCGACCGCCGCCTGCTCGGCCCCGGCTGGTCCAGCCGCCTCCTGCAGGCCGTGCTCGTCGAACTGCTGACCGACCCGTCCACAGTGGACGCCGTGGTCCACGCCCGCGACGAGTACGCCCGCCGCCGCACCGCCCTGCTCGACGCCCTCGACACCCGCGGCGTCACGGCCACCGCCGCCGACGGCATCAACCTCTGGATGGCCGTGGCGAACCAGCAGGTCGCCATGCTCACCCTGGCGGCACACGGCATCGCGGTCGCCCCCGGCGCCCCCTTCGAGGTGAGCCACCTCGACAGCGACCACGTCCGGATCACGGCCGGCCTGGTCCGCGACGGCTTCGACGACCTCGCCGACATCCTCGCCGAAGCCGCCGGCGCCACCACTCGCGGCAGCGGCCCCCGCACCGCCAACCACCCCCGCGGCTGGCGCTGAACGCTGTAATACTCCGCGCCTCCCGGCGCGGGGCGGGGGTTCCCACCCGCGGCCCCCATGCTCGCTGCGCTCGCACGGCCAGCGCTGGCGCGCCCGCTTCGGCGCATGCGCGGCATCCCGTGGTCGCCCAATCCGCATGCACCCATCCGGCGGACGCCCGCCGGACGCTCGACGGGCCGAACGCTCGACCGACCACGCTCGACGGGCCGACGCGGCACACGCCCTTCGCGCTGCCGACGGCCGCCGTGCCGTGCGTGCCACCGCCGACGTGCGGGGCGCCGATTCGCAGGTCGGCGCCCGATCCTGCAGCGGCGCTGGTGCCGCCGGCCGGGCCGGGCCCAGGAGATCAGGTCGCTCGCCGGCCGCCCGTCCCGGGGTTCCTGGACGCCCACCCGGCGGACACTCGCCACCTGCGGGTGCCAGTCACCGTCCTGCTCTGATGTGCGCATGCTGAGCCTGCCCGAGCCGGGGACGCCGTTCCATCGCCTCGCCCGCACCGAGGCGCACCGGTGGTGGCGGCCGGTCGCGGGCACGCTCATCCTGGCCGTCGCCTGGTTCGGAACCCTGCCCGCTCTCGGCGTCGCCGTCGACGCGGTCAGCGTCATCGTGCACGAGCTGACCGGCGTGAACGGCGTGTTGAGGATCAGCCCGACCGGCGCGGCCTGGCTGTCCGTGCTGACCGTCGGACTGCTCCTGCCGGCGGCGCTGCTGGCCGCCCGCGACGTGCAGAACCGCCCGGTCGGCACGCTCGCGTCGGTGACCGGCCGGGTCCGCCTGGGCTGGCTCGGCGGGTGCCTGCTCGTGGCGGCGGTGACGACGGTCGGGTGGATCGCCGGGGGCGAACTCGTCTACGAGGCGATGGGCGACGGAGACAACGGAACGCCGGTCGGCGCCGGTGAGTTCGGGCGCAACGTCCTGATCTTCCTCGGGCCGACGGTGCTCATGGCCGTCGCGCTGGAGTACGCGTTCCGGGGCTGGCTGCTGCAGGCCGCCGGCGCGTTCGGTGCGAAGCCGTGGCAGGCGATCGCGGTCCAGGCGGTCCTCTACGCCGCCGCATTCGGCACCGACGGGCCGTGGTCGTTCGCGGACTGGCTGGTCACCGGGGCGGTGCTGGGCTGGCTGGCGGTGCGCACCGGCGGCCTGGAGGCGGGCATCGCCCTGATGACGTGCCTCTACCTGACCGGCCTCGGCTACGACGCGCTGTTCGGCTGGCTCACCTATTCCGGGACCTACGACGACCTGGACTGGCAGATCTTCGCGCTGAACCTGGTCGTGAACCTGGTGTACGCCGCGGTCGTCACCCGGCTCGCGCGCCGCCGGGGCCTCGTCACCGTCAGCGCGGAGCCGGCCGCAGGGTCGTACACCGTGGGGTCGAACGTCGTGGAGCCGGAGCCGGTCTAGTGCCCGTCCGGCGCGGTCACGGCCCGGACCTGTTCGGCGATCGCCAGCTCCTCGTCGGTCGGCACCACGCACACCGTCACGGGGGCGCCGTCCGGGGAGATGATCGGGGTGTGCGCGGCGTTGCGGGCCGGGTCGACCGTGATGCCCCAGGTGTCCAGGCCGTCGAGGGCGGCGGCGCGGACCGGTGCGGCGTGCTCGCCGACGCCGGCGGTGAAGGCGATCGCGTCCAGGCGGCCCAGCACCGCGTGGTAGGCGCCGACGTACTTGCGGATCCGGTGGCAGTACACGTCGAAGGCCAGCGACGCGTCCGGGTCGCCTGACTCGCGCCGGGCAAGGACGGTGCGCATGTCGTTGGCGCCGGACAGGCCCTTCAGCCCGCCGTGGCGCTGGAGCTGCTCCTCGGCCTCGGCGGCGGAGAGGCCGGCGGCGCGGTGCAGGTAGCTCAGGACCGCGGGGTCGACGTCGCCGGAGCGGGTGCCCATCACGAGGCCTTCGAGCGGGGTGAGGCCCATCGACGTCTCGACGCTGCGGCCGCCGCGGATCGCCGTGGCGCTGGCGCCGTTGCCCAGGTGCAGCACGATCATGTTCAGCGCGGCGAGCGGGCGGCCGAGCAGCGCCGCGGTACGCCGGGAGACGATGTCGCACGAGGTGCCGTGGAAGCCGTACCGCCGGATCCCGAAACGCTTGGCGAGGTCCCGGTCCAGGGCGTAGGTGCGCGCCTCCGCGGGCAGGGAGGCGTGGAACGCCGTGTCGAACACCGCGACGTGCGGGACGCCGGGCAGCGCCGCGCGGGCCGCCTCGATGCCGGCGACGCCACCCGGGTTGTGCAGCGGCGCGAGGGGCGTGAGCTCCCGCAGTACCGACAACATCGCGTCGTCGACGAGGGCCGGCTCGGTGAACGTGGAGCCGCCGTGCACGACCCGGTGCCCGACGGCGACGATGCCGGCGGTGTCCAGGCCGCCGAGGATCTCGCCGAGCGCGGCCGTGTGGTCGGCGACCCCGCCGGGCTCGCCGATCCGCTCGACGACACCGTGGGGTCCGGCGGCCGCCGGGTCGGACAGGTCGACGACGCGGAACTTCACCGACGACGAGCCGCTGTTGAGCACGAGGATCATGACAGGCAGACTAGCGGTGTGGCTCGTATCGTGTACCTGGTCGAACACGGACCTGGATCCGGCAAGTCCGCCGTGGCGCTCGGCCTCGCCGAGCTCCTGTCGCGGAAGGTGCCCAGGATCGGGGTGTTCCGCCCGTTCGTCGACGGGACGGCGAAGGACTCGACCCTGGCGCTGCTGTGCGAGCGGTACCACATCGACAGCGACCAGCAGGAGCTCTTCGGCGTCACGGCGGCCGAGGCCGCGCAGATGCTGTCCGCGGGCGACGGCGAAGGCCTCGTCGGGCGGATCGTGGAGCGGTTCCGGCCGATCGCCCGCGACCACGACGCCGTCGTCGTCATCGGCAGCGACCTCGACGACGAGCAGTCGCCGAGCCTCGCGCTCAACGCCCGCCTGGCCAACGAGTTCGGCGCGGTCGTGGTCGCCGTCGTCAACGGCGCCGGCCTGGACGCCGACACGGTCGAGTCGGTGGCGCGGCAGGCGTACCACGGGCTGGTCGAGCACGACGCCACCGTCGCCGCGGTCGTGGTGAACAAGTCGTCGGAGAAGCCGCCGGCGCTGCCCGTGCCCTGCTACACGATCCCGAACGTGGCGACGGTCGCGGCGCCGACGGTCGCGGAGGTCGCCGCGTCGCTGGGCGCGACCGTCGTCAGCGCCGGCCCCGCGTCGCTCGAGCGCGACGTGCTCGACTACGTCGTCGGCGCCGCCCAGGTGCCGGCCCTGCTCGACCACCTGACCGCCAACTGCCTGCTGATCACCCCCGGCGACCGGGCCGACCTGCTCGTCGCCGCGGCCGCCGCGCACGCGTCGGGGACCGTGCCGCTCGCCGGGATCGTGCTCACGCTCGGGATTGCGCCCGACCCGGCGGCCCTCGCCCTGTTCGAGCGGCTCAACACCGGTCTCGCCGTGTTGTCGGTACCGGCGGCGAGCTACGACACGATCGCGGCCTCGACGCGGATGGAGCACCGGCTCGGCCCCGCCAACCCGCGGAAGGTGGCGGCGGCGCTCGGGGCGTTCGAGTCGAACGTGGACACCGCGGCCCTCGAGGCGGCCCTCGAACTGACGGCGTCGACGCGCGTGACGCCGCTGATGTTCGAGTACGACCTGATCGACCGGGCGCGGGCCGCGAAGCGGCACCTGGTCCTGCCGGAGGGGACGGAGGAGCGGATCCTGCGGGCGGCGGACATCCTGCTGCGCCGGGGTGTGGCCGCGCTGACGCTGCTGGGGGACCCTGCGGTGATCGCCGCGAAGGCGCGGGACCTGGGTCTGGACATCTCGGACGCCGCCGTGATCGACCCCGCGACCTCCCCGCTACTGGAGCGCTTTGCCCCGGTTTACGCGGATTTACGGGTACATAAGGGTGTAACGCTGGATCTGGCCCGGGACGTGGTCCGCGACGTCAGCTACTTCGGCACGATGATGGTCCACCTCGGCCTCGCCGACGGCATGGTCTCGGGCGCGACGCACACCACCGCCGCCACGATCCGGCCCGCGTTCGAGATCATCAAGACGGTGCCGGGCCTGAGCGTCGCCTCCAGCGTCTTCTTCATGCTCCTGCCGGATCGTGTGCTGGTGTACGGCGACTGCGCCGTCAACCCGGACCCCGACGCGGAGCAGCTGGCCGACATCGCCCTGTCGTCGGCCTCGACCGCCGCGCAGTTCGGCATCGACCCGCGGGTGGCGATGCTGTCGTACTCGACCGGGACGTCCGGCGCCGGCGCCGACGTGACGAAGGTGGCCTCGGCGACCTCGCTCGTCCGCTCCCGCCGCCCCGGACTTCCCGTCGAGGGGCCCATCCAGTACGACGCCGCGATCGACCCCTCCGTCGCCGCCACCAAGCTCCCGGGCAGCGCCGTCGCCGGCCAGGCGACCGTGTTCGTGTTCCCCGACCTCAACACCGGCAACAACACCTACAAGGCCGTCCAGCGCTCCGCCGGCGCCGTCGCCGTCGGCCCCGTCATGCAGGGCCTGCGCAAACCCGTCAACGACCTGTCCCGCGGCGCCACGGTCAAGGACATCGTCAACACCGTCGCCATCACGGCGATCCAGGCCCAGGGTTTTTTGTCATACCCGTCGGGCACGATGGAGGGATGACGGCGAAACTTACCTCGGTGGTGCTCGACTCTCCTGATCCGCATGCCCTCGCCCGGTTCTATTCCGAGCTGCTCGACCTGCCCATCACCCGCGTCGACGGCGACTGGGTCGACATCGGCGACGGCACGACGAAGCTCAGCTTCCAGCACGCCCCGGAATTCCGCCCGCCACTGTGGCCCGACCCCAACTACCCCCAGCAGATCCACCTCGACATCCAGGTCGACGACATCGACGCCGCCGAGTCCACGGCCCTCCGCATGGGCGCCACCCTGCTCTCGACGAAGGAAGCCGGCTTCCGCGTGTACAGCGACCCGTCAGGCCACCCGTTCTGCCTCTGCTACGACTGACCCTCCACCTCGGCGAGCCCACCCACCCTCTGCGGTGCCGCAGCGCCCCACCGCGACTCCGCCCGGGGCGTGGTCCTGAGCGACGGGACACACGAGCGCGCCCTGCCCGACCTCCGTCCAGGGCGCCGCGACGTCCAAGCCTGCGCAGTCCCCCCTGTGCGAACTCACCTGTAGTGCCCTGCGCCACTCGTGCCGTTCCGCCCGCCGACCAGTGCCACCCGCTGGGCTTGTGCCACCCGCTGGCGCTCGGCCTGCCTGGTCGATGTCATGGACGCCGCCCACGTCCAGCAACCTCCGCTCCCCCATGGCAGCCTTCATGACCCGCACCGCCCGGTCAGGCTCATTTCGATGGCACCCTCGGGGCTACTCCCACTCCCGCAGCCGACTCCTACACCGCCCACTCGCTCGCCCACTCCCGCAGCCGACTCTCCTGTCGCCCACTCACCCGCGCCGCCCGCCAGCGCCCGACCTGCATGGTCGGCGCCCCTCCCGTCCCCACTGCATCCGAAACGCCTTCCCCCGGCAGCCCTCTCGTGACAGCCTCCCCGACCTGCACCTACCCCGGCCGGGGTCATCCCGAAGGCATCCTCAACGTCACTCCCGTATCCGTCTCCCAAGCCGCCCACCTGCACAACCGTGATCCTCGCCGGGCCGCCACACGCCGGAGCACCGTCCCGGGCAGATCTCGCGCTGGCCACCCGCGCCGCCTACGCACCCACGTCGTCAGCCTGCCCGCCCCGCCGCCCGCTCGCCCCGCCGCCACCTCGGGCGCGCCCGGCCTGGTCGGTGTCCTGGGGCGCCGCGCATGTCGACGCCTGCTTCCTGCAAGCTCGTCCGGACCGCCGCTGCCGCGACCTGAACCTGCCCCGACGGCGACCTGCCGAAGTCGCCCCAGGGCCGCTCCGGCAGTCAGGCTCGGCGCCGCGTTCGCCCGCAGCGCCGCCCGCCGGTCCTACCTGCCCGCGCGCCTACGCCACACGCTCGACCGCGCCATCCGACCCGCGCCGCCCGCACTGGCTGCCCGGCCTCGTCGCCGCGCCGCCCGCCCACGCAACCCACGCCGCACTCGCCGCCCCGCCCGCCCACATCGCCACCCACTGCCGCCCACCAGCGCATTCACGGCGCACGCTCGCCCATGCCACTCGCCCACGCCACCCCGAACCACACCGCCCACACCGCACGCCCGACCGCGCCACCCGACCCGCGTCGCCCACGCTCGCTGCCCGGCCTCGCTGCCACGCCGCCCGCCAGCGCATTCACGCCGTACGGTCGCCCACGCCAGACGGACCACACCGTCACGCCGCACGTTCGTCCGCGCCGCTCGCCGGGCACCGGCGCCGTGTCGTTCGTGGTCAGCCCGCTCGCCCCGCCGCCCGATTGCCCCGCCGCCCGATCGGCCCGCCGCCGCCACCTCGGGCGCGCCCGGCCTGGTCGGTGTCCTGGGGCGCCGCGCATGCCGACGCCTGCTTCTGGCAAGTCCGTCCGGACCACCACTGCCGCGACCTGAACCTGCCCCAACGGCGACCTGCCGATGTCGCCCCAGGGCCGCTCCGGCAGTCAGGCTCGGCGCCGCGTTCGCCCGCAGCGCCGCCCGCCGGTCCTACCTGCCCGCACGCCTACGCCACGCGCCCGACCCGCCATCCCACCCGCGTCGCCCGCGCTGGCTGCCCGGCCTCGTCGCCACGCCGCCCGCCAACGCAACACGCCGCACTCGCCGGCCACGCCTGCCCACATCGCCACCCGCAGCCGCCCGCCAGCGCATTCACGCCGCATGCTCGCCGACGCCAGCCGGACCACATCGTCCACACCGCGCGTTCGTCCGCGCCGCCTGTCGCCATGCCGCCTGTCCGCATCGCACGTCCGGCCCCGTCGCATGCCGCCTGCCCGCGTCGCACGTCCGGCCCCGTCGCATGCCGCCTGCCCGCGTCGCACGTCCGGCCCCGTCGCATGCCGCCTGCCCGCGTCGCACGTCCGGCCCGTCGCCGTGCCGCCTGTCTGTGCCGCCTGGCCGGTCGGGCCGTTCTCGCGCGCTCCCCGCATCGCCTGGCCGCTCGGGGCGCGCCGCACGCCCGCACAGCGCTCCCCCGCACCGCCTGACCGCGCAAGGGAACTCCGCCGCTCCTGCTGCTGCCGACCGTCTCCCGCTGGACGGTGGCGCTGTCAGGTAATCGGCGTAGGCAGGGGGTGGTGGCGGGCTGGGGCTACGGGTTGACCAGGGGTTTGGTGGGGCAGCCGTGTTGTTGTTGCCACTTCTCGACGTCGGGTGCCGGGGACTTCTCGGTGCCGGATTTCCAGGCGTCCAGGTAGGACCAGGGCCAGATCGCGCCGCGGCGGGTCCACCAGTCGGTGGTTTTCTGGCAGGCCGGGGAGATGCCGAAGTGGATGTGGCAGGCGCTGGCGTCGCCGGTGCGGCCGACCTTGGCCACCGGCTGGCCGGCCTTGACCGGGGTGCCGGCCTCGATGCCCTGGTCGATCGTGGAGAAGTGGGACATGTAGTAGCGGATGCCGTCGCCGCCGAGGATGTTGACGGAGAGGCCGCCGCGGGTGGCGCCGTCGTTGACCTTTGCCTGGTAGGTGTCGGTGCGGGTGACCTCCAGGACGGTGCCGTCGACCGGGGAGACGGCGGTGAGGCCGCAGGCGGCCATGATGTCGCTGGCCGGGTAGTCGTGGTGGGTTCGCGCGTACGAGGCCTTGCCCTGCACCGGGAACGCGTGCTTGACCGGCTGTCCGGCGGCGGCGCCCGCGGTGGCGCCGGTGCTCGGCACGGCTGCCTGCGAGGACGTCGGACCGGGTCCCACCTGGCGGCCGGGTGACTGCGACGTGGCCGGGGTCGGCGGGGCGGTCGAGGGGGCGGGGTCGCCGCCGCAGCCGGCGGCGCCGAGCGCCACCAGCGCGACGACACCGGCGAGCCTGGTGCGCAGCGCGAACATCGTCAGCCACCCTACGCCCCCTCGACAACCACCCGCGCCGCGGCGCATCGGGTGTCAGACGGGGGCGGGGAGGATCGCGAGGAGCTGGGTGGGCGGTTCCAGGGCGTCGACGAGGGTGTCGCCCTCGAGCCAGAGGCCGCCGGCGCGGCAGACGAGCGCCGCGGCCGCCTCGACGGGGCAGGGCAGGAGGGCGCCGCAGGCGCCGCAGCGGGCCGGGTCGTCCGGGTCGCGTTCGAGGTGGCGCGTCTGGAGCTCGGCAGCAGTGGTGACAAGGACGCTGTCAGGGTCGAGGTGCAACATGTCGATGATCGTGCCGCCGGTACCGGCGACGACAGCGCCACAAAACGGGTGAAAAGCCTGCGGAGGGCGGGTCACCCGGGCAGGTCAGCGGGAGGGCTGGCCGGTCCCGTCGCACTGGCTCGCGGCGCCGGTGACGCCGTCGGGCTGGTGGGCCGGGGTCGGGGAGCCGGCGTTGACGTGGACGCGCGCGCCGCAGACGGGGCAGCGGCTCATGGCCTCGGAAGACATCTCGTTCACCTCACGCAGACAGGAAAGGCCGGACGAGGGAGTGATTCCCCCCGTCCGGCCTCTTGGAACATGTCAGCCGCTGACGAGCGCCAGCATCTGGCTGATCTGCTGCGTGCGGGACAGCTCGATGCGCTCCGCGAACTGCTTGACGGTGCTGTTCTGGCCGTTCGCCTTCAGCTGCTGCGCCATCTCGACCGCGTTGTGCTGGTGGGCGATCAGCAGGTTGAGGAACTTGGTCTCGAAGTCGGCGCCGGACGCGTCCCGCAGGGCCTTGATCTCCGCCTCGCCGGTGGCGGGCTGGCCGCCGTGCGCGGCGTGGCTGCTGTGGTCGTCGCTGCCGGTGGCCTGCTCGTTCCAGCCGGTGAGCCAGCCCTTCATGCGGTCGACCTCCTCGGCCTCGACGACGTCGATGGCGCCGGCGAGGTTGACGACGTCCTCGCGGACGCCCTTGGCCTTGCCGAGCTTCAGCATCTCCAGGCCCTGCCGCTGGTGGCCGATCATCATCTGCAGGAACAGCACGTCGTAGGCGTTGTGCGGACCTTCGGCGACGACGGCGACGCCCTGCGGCGCGGCCGCGGCACCCCGCTGGGGACCGCCCGCGGGCTGGTCGACGTCCTTGCAGCCGGTGAGCAGGAGCGCGGCGCCGACCAGCAGCGCGACGGCGGTGCGGACACGCGTCACGGCGGTCACACCGGCAGCCAGAGCGCGAGCGTGTAGATCGGCTCCCAGCTGTAGATCGCGGTGTGGGCCTGGCGGCACTGGTACTTGCGGCCGTCGTACGTGACGACGTCACCGACATGGTAGGTGACGCCGGCGGCCCAGGCGGCCCCGCCAGGAGCGGGCGTGGTGGTGGGCGGCTTCGAAGCGGTCGGTTTCGGGGAGGCGGAAGCGGTGGGTTTCGGGGAAGATGTCACAGTGGCGGTGGGTTTGGGTGTCGCCGTGGGGGTGGTCCCGCCGCCGGAACCGATCTGCAGGTCGACGCAGTTGTAGAACGCGTTCACCGTGTCGGCGATGTTCCACACCGCGAGGACCGTCTGCCGGCCCGAATACCCCGCAAGGCTCACCTGGTGCGACACGGTCGCGTTCGGCTGCTTGCCGCCGTCGTCGAACTGCGCGATGCGGGTGTTGCCGATGAAGTAGTCCCACGTGCTGGTGGAGTGCCGGGCGGTCAGGACCCAGTTGAAGGTGACCGAGGTGCCGACCTGCGTGGCGGGCCAGTTGCGGCTGTTGTCGTTGAGCACCGCGAACTCGGGCTTGCCGGCGTTGCAGTTCTTCTGCCCCTTCGGGCCTTCGACGCTCTGCGGCTCGTACTGAATGGGACCGCAGTCGGCGACCTTCTTCTGCGCGCACAGCGCCTGCCGGCTCGGCGGCGAGGATACGTATCCGTGCGCCGAAGCGGGCGAGCCGAACCACAGGGTGCCGGCCGTCGCACCCAGTGCGACCAGCGGATACAGCACGGATCTACGCATCGCCAATTTCCTTCCACACCTTTGTCGAGCAGGTGCGGAAAAACGTATCGGAGGTGCGCTTAACGAGCCCTTCTGCGATTTGCAAATCTCGCCTAACGCGTATTTATGGCGTCGTTAAGCGAGACGGGAGCGGCGAGGCCGAGGCCGACGGCGGGCGGGTGCGAGGCGACGATCCAGTCGGCGGCGACCCGCGCGCGGTTCGCCGGCAGGGACAGCAGGTGGTAGGCGCGGGTGACGGCCTTGGCGGGCAGGCCGGACAGCGGGATCCGCAGCGGGTTCGCCGCGGCGTCCGGGCCGCCGAGGTCGACCAGGAAGCCGAGGTCGTGGTGCTTGTACCGGCGCCGCTTCCCGATCCCGAAGGACGCGACCACGTTGCGCGCGGCGAGCGCGCCCTGCCGGACGGCGTGCTGCGCGGTCATCGGGGTCAGCCGGCCGGGGCGGGTCAGGTCGGGCACGGCCGCGGCGTCCCCGCAGGCGAACACGTCCGGGAACCCGGGCACCGTCAGGTACTCGTCGACGACGAGCCGCCCCTGCTCGGTGCGCAGCCCGAGGTCCTCGACGAGCGGGTCGGGCCGCACCCCCACGCACCAGATGAGGGTGCGGGTCGGCACGACCCGCCCGTCGGTGAGCCGGACCCGGTCCGACTCGGCGGCGGCGACGGACGCGCCGGTCAGCACCTCGACGCCGCGGGCGCGCAGCACCCGGTCCGCGGTGCGGGAGAGGCGCGGCGACAGCTCCGGCAGCACCCGTGGCGCGGTGTCCAGCAGCAGCCAGCGCACCGGGACGCCGGCGAGGGACGGCTGGTGGCTGACGATGTCGGCGACGGCGAGCCGGCAGTGCGCGGCGACCTCGGTGCCGGTGTAGCCGGCGCCGACCACGACGAACGTCAGCCTGGCCGTGCACTCTTCCGGGTCGTCGGCGGAGGCGGCGAGCTCGACCTGCCGGATCAGGTGGTCGCGCAGGTACAGCGCCTCCGGGATGCCGCGGAAGCCGTGCGCGTGCTCGGCGACGCCGGGGATCGGCAGGAGCTTGTTGACGCTGCCGACCGTGATGACCAGCCGGTCGTACGTGAGCTGCCGGGTCCGCGCGGCGCCGTCCTCGAAGCGGACCGTGCGCCGGTGCGGGTCGACGTGGGTGGCGGTGCCGAGCACGAACCGCACCCCCGGCAGGGCGGCGGGCAGCGACACCGCCACCCGGCGGGGCTCCAGGACGCCGGCCGCCACCTCCGGCAGCAGCGGCAGGTACAGGAAGTAGTCCGTCGGGTTGAGCAGCGTGATCCGCGCCCGGCCGCGGGTCAGCCGGGCCAGCCGCCGGGCGGCGTGGAACCCCGCGAACCCGCCGCCGACCACCGCGATGTGGGGTGCCATACAAGCCTCCGTCGTGAGCGTCACACCGCGATACCCGGCTCGACCCGGGTCACGCCGAGCGCGCATGATCGCTGGCATGCTCACTGTCGTGCTGCGGACCGCTCAGGTCGCCAGGGTTCTCGCCGCGAGCTTGCTGGGCCGGCTGCCGCTCGGCGCCGCACCCGTCGCGCTGCTGCTGTTCGCCCGCGAGACGCTGTCGATCGGCGCGGCCGGCGCGCTCGTCGGCGTCTACACGGCGGGGGTCGCGGTCGGCGGGCCGGTCCTCGCCCGCGTCGCCGACCGGTTCAGGCAGCCGCCGGTGATGCTGGCCGGTGCGGCCGTGTCCACCGCCGGGTTCGTGCTCCTCGCGTCGGGCGTGCCGCTGTGGGCGGCGCTGCTCGCGGTGCTCCTGGCGGGGCTGGGCGCGCCTCCGTTCGAGGCGGGCCTGCGGGTGCTGTGGCGGTCGCTGCTGCCGGAGGAGCAGGTGCCCACCGCGTACACCCTGGACATCGCGGTGCAGGAGCTCATCTTCATCTTCGGTCCGCTGGTCGCCGGCGCGTCCGTCGCGGCCGGCGGTCCCGTCGCGGGCCTGTACGTGACCGCGGGCCTGCAGCTGGCCGGGACCGTGTGGTTCGTCACGACGCCCGTGGTGCGCGGGTGGCGCGGTGAGCACGCGGAGCGGCACTGGGCCGGGGCGTTGCGCTCGGGCCGGCTGAGGCTGCT
The DNA here is from genome assembly GCF_040674675.1 of Dactylosporangium sp. NPDC049742. Taxonomy (NCBI): domain Bacteria; kingdom Bacillati; phylum Actinomycetota; class Actinomycetes; order Micromonosporales; family Micromonosporaceae; genus Dactylosporangium; species Dactylosporangium sp. NPDC049742. The sequence continues at coordinate 138,465 of NZ_JBFANF010000009.1, forward strand.
GCTCGTCGCGGTGGTCCTCGTCGGTACGGGTGTCGGCAGCCTCCCCGTCGCGGTGATCGACTACGCCGAGTCCGTCGGCGGCCGTGGCTGGTCGAGCTGGATCCTGGCGGCGCAGGCGACCGGTGCGCTCATCGGCGGGCTCGTCAACACCCGGGTGAAGGTCGACGGGCGGCGGCTGCCGCTGCTCGCGCTGTGCCTCGGCCTCGGGTACGCGCCGCTGCTGCTCACCCCGTCCCAGCCGGTCCTGCTGCTGCTCCTCGCCGTCCTCTCGGGGCTGTTCCTGCCGCCGTTCCTGGCCGCGACGTTCGTCACCGTCGACCGGATCGCGCCGGCGGGCACGGCGGCGGAGGCGTTCGCGTGGGTGGCGACGGCGTTCTCGGTCGGCGCCGCCGCGGGCGCCGCCGTGGACGGCGCGATCCTGGACGCGACGACCGGGCCGCGGATCGGGTTCCTCCTGTCGCCGCTGGTCATCGCGCTCGCCGCGCCGCTGCTGGTGCCCCTGGCCAGAAACCTCCGCACGGGCGGCGACCCGGCGCCCGCTGAACACGTTCGGGCGGAGGCACCCTGATTTGTCCGAAATAACCGGAAAATCGGGTTTACTGACTAGTGTCGAAAGCAGCGCGACGGCCACCGGTTGAAATCAACGGGGGACGGGGGACGTCGCGGCAGCGGCGGGTCCGGGGCGGCAATGGCGCCACCCGGACCCGTTCGACGTTTCGCGTACAGTTCCGGGGTGACCCTGCACGACCCCACTCTCGTCTCCGCCCCTGCTCCGAGGGCCGGCCACTCCCCCGCCGACGCTCCGGAGGACACCGTGCCCGGCCGCACGACCGACGCCCCGGCGGGCGTCCCGGTCGACAGCGAGGGCGTGCCGTTCGGGCCCGGGATCGACCCCGACCGGCTCGCGATCTGCCTCGCCGTCTTCGAGGAGCTCGACGACCTCCCACCGGACCACCCGGACGTGGTGCGGGTGCGCAGGGCGACGTCACACCTGTACAAGAGCGTCAAGCGCCAGCGGCGCAGCGACCGCCGCGCGGCCATCACCGAGAACGACCGCGTCGTGACGGCCGCCACCGCGACCGGGGCGCCCGGCCGCATCGACGACGAGACGCAGGGCATCGCCCTGGTCTCACCGACCATCGGCGCGTCCGCGGGCCGGCTGCTGCGGCCGAGGTCCTGCTACACCTGCAAGAACCGGTATGTCGACGTCGACGCGTTCTACCACCAGCTCTGCCCGGACTGCGCACGGCTCAACCGGCAGCGCCGCGACGCCCGCACCGACCTCACCGGCCGGCGGGCGCTGCTGACCGGCGGCCGGGCGAAGATCGGCATGTACATCGCGCTGCGCCTGCTGCGCGACGGCGCCCACACGACGATCACGACCCGGTTCCCGAACGACGCGGTGCGCCGCTTCGCGGCGATGCCCGACAGCGCCGACTGGCTGCACCGGCTGCGGATCATCGGCATCGACCTGCGCGACCCGGCCCAGGTCGTCGCGCTCGCCGACGACGTCGCCGCGCAGGGCCCGCTGGACATCCTCATCAACAACGCCGCGCAGACCGTGAAGCGGGCGCCCGGCTCCTACTCCCACCTCGTCGCGGCCGAGTCCACGCCGGTCGAGCTGGACGGCCCGATGCCGGAGCTGCTGACGTTCCACAAGGCCGACCCGCACGCGGAGCTGACCCTGGAGGCCGGCTCGTCGCCGCTCATCCCGCCGGACGCGCTCACGGCCCTGGCCCTGACGAGCCGCAACACCACCGCGGAGAAGGTCGCCGCGCTGACCGCGATCGACGCCGGCGGGCTCGTGCCGGACCTCGCCTCGATCAACAGCTGGACCCAGCGGGTGCACGAGGTCGACCCCCTCGAGCTGCTCGAGGTGCAGTTGTGCAACGTGACGGCGCCGTTCATCCTCGTCAGCCGGCTGCGCCCGGTCATGGCCGCGGCGCCGGCCCGCCGCAAGTACGTGGTGAACGTGTCCGCCATGGAGGGCCAGTTCAGCCGCCGCTACAAGGGGCCCGGCCACCCGCACACCAACATGGCGAAGGCCGCGCTCAACATGCTGACCCGCACCAGCGCGGAGGAGATGCTGACGGAGGGCATCCTGATGACCGCGGTGGACACGGGCTGGATCACCGACGAGCGGCCGCACCCGACGAAGATGCGCCTGCACGAGGAGGGCTTCCACGCCCCGCTCGACCTCACCGACGGCGCCGCTCGCGTGTACGACCCGATCGTGCGCGGCGAGCAGGGCGAGGACCTCTACGGCTGCTTCCTGAAGGACTACAACCCGTCCGCCTGGTGAGGCGGGCGGGTCGCGGCAGGGTCAGGGTCCGGGTCAGCGCAGCTGGTAGGACAGCGTGAACTTGCCGACCTGGACCTCGTCGCCGTCCTTCAGCGTGGCGCTCTTGACGCGCTCGCCGTTGACATACGTGCCGTTGAGGCTGCCCAGGTCGAGCGTCGAATAGCCGAAGCCGCTCGGGTTGCGGTGAAACTCGACGTGCTTGCGGGAGACCGTGTTGTCGTCCAGGACGATCTGGTTGGCGGCGTCGCGGCCGCAGCGGACGATCTCGCCGTCGAGGGCGAACTCGGCGCCCGCCTCGGCGCCCTTGCGGATCAGCAGCGTCGCGCGGCCCGACGGCAGCTTCTCCATGTGGGCGGTCAGGTCGAGCGGCTGCGTGGCGCCCTCGGGGGCGTCGACGGACGCCTGGGCGAGCAGCTCCTCGCTGGCCACGATCGGCACCCGCCAGTGGCGGGCCAGGCCGATCGCCTCCAGGGGCGCGGCCGGCACGCGGATGCCGTCGCCGAGCACCAGCTGGAACGGGCCCGTGGCCGCGACGACCTCGATCGCGCGCAGCGGGGCGCGCAGCGCGGTCAGCGCCCGCTGGAACAGCTCGGCGCTGACCGGCTCGACCATGTCCCGCGGGCCGCCCTCGACCGCGAACTGCAGGTGGCGGCCGGTCTGCTCGTCCTTGAGCAGCACCATCGGACGGCTCTGCCAGGTCTGCGCCCGCACACCAACGACGACGAGCTCACGCATCCCCGGGCCTCCCGTGTCCGACGGTCAGTTTTGACGTGCCGCTAACGGTACCGGTCGGTGGCTTGCTTTCAGAAATGCCAGCCCCGTCGCTGCGTCGCCTGCTGGATCCAGTTGTTGACCTCGGCGGGCCAGTTGACCGCCCCGGCCTGCGCGTGCCCGACCTGGAACCGGCTGATCGAGTCGGTGCCCTCCGTGAAGATCCCGCCGCGCTTGTCGAACTCGATGATGACCTGCGTGCCGTGCGGGTCGGTCACGAACGTGAGCTCGACCTCGTTGATGCGGCTCGCGTACTGGTGCGCGGCGTAGAACTCGATCTCCTGGTAGAACGGCAGCGTCTGGTGCACCCCGTGGATGTGCCCGCGCTCCAGGTCGGCGGCCTTGAACCGGAAACCGAGCTGCCCGAACGCGTCCAGGATGGCACCCTGCACCGGCAGCGGGTGCACGTTGATCGCGTCGAGGTCACCCTTGTCGATGGCCCTGGCGACCTCGAGCTCGGTGCGCACGCCCATGGTCATGCCGTGCAGGCGCTGCCCGTACATGTGCGTGATCGGCGTCTCCCAGGGGATCGGCAGCTGGAACGGCACCGCGTGCTGCTGCCCCGGGCCGAGCCGGAAGCCGCCGGTGAGCTGCTGGCGCTGGAACTCGACCGTCGCGTCGTACTCGCTGTCGGCGCCCTCGACCTCGACGCGCGTCTGCAGCGCGACGACGATCCGCTCGACCTCGACCTCGTGGTCGCCGCCGGCGAACCGGACCTGACCCTGCACGTACCCGCCGGGCTGCACGTCCGGACTGTCCAGGACGGTGTCGACCGTCGGGCCACCGACACCGAGCGCGCGCTTCAGGCTCTTGAAGACCATTCGCGGAGACTAACACGCAACACTGTAGGGTTGGCTGATGTCCAGACTGCTGCGGATCGGGGAGCTCGCACACCAAGCCGGCGTGTCCACCCGCACGGTGGACTTCTACACCGGGCTCGGGCTGATCGAGCCGGCCGAGCGGACCGCGGGCAACTTCCGGCTCTACGACCCGGACTGCGTCGACCGGATCGCCGCGATCAGGGCACTGGAGGCCAACGGGGTCAGCCTCGCCGACATGGCGGGCGCCCTCGTGCCGGGGAAGGGCGACCTGCCCGGCCAGCTGTCGCAGCTGCAGGTCGACCTCGACACGCTCCGGGAGGCGGCCGCGCACTCCGGCCCGGCCGCCCACCAGCTGCTGCTCGCCCTCACCGCCCGGCTGCAGTCGCTGATCACCACCGCCATCGAGGTCACGGGCAACCTGCCCCCGATGTAGCCGCCCGTCAGGCTCTGATCAGCTCGGCCACCCGTACACCGTGCGCCGCCGCCTGCTCGTGCCCCTTCTTCAGCGACTCGGCGGCCAGGCCACGCAGCGGCGCCATCGCGGGGGTCACGTCGGCGAGGGTCAGCTCGGCCTCGGCGAGGTGCAGGTCGAGGCCGAAGACCTCGCCGAGCAGGCGGCGCAGGTAAGGCGTGACGTGGTCCCAGCCCTCCTTGGGCGCGCCCGGCCCGTAGCCGCCGCCGCGGCTCAGCGCGAGGACCGCGGGCTTGCCCAGCAGCGGCTGGTCGCCGTGCACGCCGAGCCGCGGGTGCAGCACGACCAGGTCGATCCAGGCCTTGACCTGTGCCGGGAGGTTCCAGTTGTACAGCGGGACCGCGAAGACGAACGCGTCGGCGTCGAGCAGCTCCGTGGCGAGCCGGTCCACCAGGTCGCGGGCCTCGTCGGCGGGGGCCGGAGCGGCCGGGTCGACGGCGGCGCGGGCCAGGGAGCTCCACGCGTCGGACGGCAGCGGGTGGGCGCCGAGGTCGCGCCGGGTCACGGTGGCGCCGGGATGCTCGGCCAGCCAGGCCTGCTCGGCGGTGTCCGCGAGGGCGCGGCTGACCGATCCGGTGGTGCGGATGCTGGCGTCGAGACGGAACAGGTGCATGTTCGAGCTCCCCATCAATGCTTGTGCTTCTGTACAGATAGTCTGCACAGCAGAACATCTTCCCGCAAGAGTGAGTGAGCTGCTTATCATTGCTGCATGACGCAGGCGCCGGAGGTTCGCGACGAGCTCCAGTCGGACCTCGGCTGGGCGCTGGGCGTCATGCTGCGCGCCTACGCGAAGGGCGCCGGGCACGTGATCGCCGGCGTCCCGGGAGGCCCCCGCGGCTACCAGGTCCTCGCGGCCGCCGTGTCCGGCGCCGAGGGCACGCAGCTCGCCCTGGCCAACAAGCTCGGCATCGACCGGACCGTGATGACCTACCTGCTGGACGACCTGGAGCAGGCCGGCCTCATCGAGCGGCGGCCCGACCCCGCCGACCGGCGCGCCCGGCGGATCGTGGCCACCGACGCGGGCCGGGCCACGATGTGCGAGCTGCAGGGCAAGCTCGCGCACGTCGAGTCGCGGGTGCTCAGCGCGCTCGACGAGGCGGAGCGGGAGCTGTTCCGGGCGCTGCTGCGCAGGGCCGCGACCCGGGTGGACGAGCACGACCCGCTCGCCGACGCGTGCACGGTGGTGGACCAGTTCGCCGCGTCGCCTATCGCTTCGGCCGTCGCGTCGTCCACTGCTTCCGCCGGCTCGTCATCCACCGCTTCCGCCGGCTCGTCACCCGCTGCTTCGGCCGGCGCCTCACCCGGCGCGTCGTCCGGCGCCTCACGCCGGCGCCGGAAGGGTCAGATCTGACAACGTTCCGGTCTCATCAGGGCGTTTGACGTGGTGAGGTCGGCATAATTGGAGCTGACCATCCGGCGAGCAGTGAGGAACCCCCGGTCGCGATGATGCTGCAACGCCGGTATCGGCTCGAGCGGCTGATCGGCGCGGGCTCCACCAGCGAGGTCTGGGAGGGGCACGACGAGCTCCTGCGCCGTCAGGTCGCGGTCCGTCTGCTGCGCGCCGACCGCGCCGAGCTCGCCGCGGTGTTCCTCGCCGAGGGCCGCGCCGCCGCGCGCCTCACCCACGCCAACGTCGCCGCCGTCTACGACGTCGGGACCGTCGAGCTGCCGTCGCGGGGCGACGTGCCGTACGTGGTCATGGAGTTCATCGACGGCGTCACGATCGCCGACCGGCTCCGCCGCGGCCCGCTCACCACCCTCGAGGCGGCCCAGACCGGCGCCGAGGTCGGCGCCGCCCTCGCCCACGCCCACGGCCAGTGGGTCACGCACGGCGCGCTCACCGCCGCGAAGGTCGCCCTCACCGACGTCGGCGCGAAGGTCTTCGGCTTCACCGACCGCCGCGGCGACGACCCGCACGACGTGAGCCTCGACATGTACGCGCTGGGCGCCCTCCTCGCGTCCGCCCTCGACCCCACCGCGCCCGGCTCCCCGGCCTCCGGCTCTGACGCCGCCGCGCTGGCGACGCTCATCGAGCGGTGCACGGCCCCCGACCCCGCGCTGCGCCCCGGCAGCGACGAGGCGGCGCTCGGCTTCGCCCGGATCGCCCGCACCAGGGTCGACCTGCCCGCCTGGTACACCATGTCCACCGCCTCCACCACGTCCGCCGCCTCCACTGCCGACGAGACCGCCGCCGGTCCGCCGCTGTCCCCGGCCCACCGGTCGTCGGGCCTGCCCTTCTCCGTCCTGCCGTTCTCGGTCCGCGGCCTGTCGGCGCTGCCCCGCGCGTTCCCCCCGGTCCGCCTGCGCCGCGACGCCTCCACCGTCCGGTCCGCCACGCCCCCGGCCGCGCACCGGCCCTGGGTGCGCCCCGCCACCCACCTCGGCGCCCGCTCGGCGGCGCACACCCGGATCGTGCTGTCGCGGCTGCCGTTCGGCGGACAGTCCCGCTCCACCGCCCACCTCAACGACGTGACCCTCGTCGACCTGCGCTCGGCCCGCACCACACCCCCGCCACCCGCCACCAAGCCCGCCCCCAGCGGCGGCCGCCGCTGGGCGATCCGGGCCCTCGTCGGCTCGGCGGTCGCCGCGGTCGTGTCGCTCGCCGCGGTCGCCGCCATCGGGCAGCCCCAGGCGGAGGGCACGCCTCCTTCGACCGGCCAGCTGCAGACCGCCACCGCCGGCGCGAGCCCCGCCCCCACCACCACGACCCAGGCCCCCGCCCCACCGCCCCCGGCGACGACCCTTCCGCAGACCCAGCCGACGACCCGCCCCCCGACGACCAGGCCGCCGTCGACGAAGCCCTCGACGTCTCCCCCGGCCAGCCCGTCCGCGTCCGCCTCCCCGTCGGCGTCGCCCTCCGCCTCCCCGTCTGCCTCGGACTCCCCGTCGCCGTCAACCTCACCGTCGACCTCCACGTCCCCGTCCCCCACTGCGTCCGACACCACCTCACCAACCCCTTCCCCCACCACCCCGTAACCCGGGCGCCCCACACCGCCGCCCCGCAACCCGGCCGCGCGGCCCGGACGCCCGCCACACCGTGACCCGGCGCCCACACACACCGCTCCGCGACCCGCTGCTCCGCGACCCGCTGCTCCGCGACCCGCTGCTCCGCGACCCGCTGCTCCGCGACCCGCTGCTGCGCGAGCCGCGGCTGCGCGGACAGGTGCCTTCGACACCACCTCGCCGAGCCCTTCGCCCGCCACTCCGTAAGCCGGCGCCCCACACTGCTGCTCTGCGACCCGACTGTGTGGACTGGGCGTCCTCCACCCGCCGCCCCACGACCCGTCGCTGCGCGGACCAGGCGCCCTTTCACACACAGCTCCGCGACCCACCGCCCCAAGACGAGGCCCGCCGCCCACGACCCGTCGCTGCGCGAACCAGGCGCCCCTCACACACAGCTCCGCGACCCACCGCCCAAGACGAGGCGCGCCTTCCATCCGCCGCTCCTCTCGCGGACCGGGTGCCCTCCACACCACCTCGCCGAACCCTTCGCCCGCCGCACCCGCAGCCAGCGCCTCCCCACACTGCTCCGCGACCCGCCGCCCTATGGAGCAGGCGCACTCCACACCACTCCGTGACCCCGGCACCCTCCACCCGCCGCTCCACGGCCCGTCACTACGCGAACCAAAGCGCCCTTCACGCACCGCGCCGCGACCTGCCGCCCTTAACCAGGCGCGCCTTCCACCCACCGCCCCGCGGCTCTCGCTCCGTGGACCAGGTGCCCTTCACACCGCTCCACGACCCACCGTCCCAAGACCGGCCGCACCTTCCACACCGCTTCGCGATCCGGCGCTCCATGACCCGGCGCCTTCCATCCGCCGCTCTGTGGCCCGCCGGTCCGTGGTCCGGAGGCAACTCACGCGCCGCTGGGGAAGTTGCTGCCGGGTCACGCCGCAGCTGTCAGGCGGTCAGGTTCTGATAGACGTTGCGCGATCCGCCGGGCGGCGTCGCAGGGCGGTCAGGGGGTCCAGGACGGGTTGCGGCCGCTGAGGCCTAGGGCGCGGGACAGGGGCGGGGCGGTCAGAGGGACGGGGACCTCGGCGCCGTACACGTTCATCTGGCGGCCCATGTCGGCGGTGCGGGCGACCTCCTCGTACACCCGCTGCACAACGGCATCGTCCCAGTGCGGGTCTACGCCGGTGGTGCGGGCGAGGTCCCAGCCGTGCAGGACCAGTTCGCTGAGGACCATGCCGCCGACCATGTCCGCGGGCAGGTCCATGGGGCCGCCCATCCGGGTGGTGCCCGACCACGCCGCGGGGTCGGTCCAGGCCGCGGCGAGCGACTTGAGGTGGGAGTGCAGCAGGGGGCGCCAGTCGGCGGTGGTGCGGTCCTGTTCGGGGCCCGGGTCGACGGTCTCCTTGCGGGCGGCGCCGGTCAGGGCCGGCGCCCAGTGCAGCAGGTGGTTGACGAGCGCCCGGGCGTCCCACCCGGCACACGGCGTCGCCGCGTCCAGGGAGTCGATGCCGTCCACGATCTTCAGGGTCGCCGGCGTGGCGAGGCCGATGAGCAGGTGTCCTTCCATCCGCGCAACGGTAGGCGCCGCGGCACGCGCGGGTCTTGGACAAACGCGACGGCTACCCTTGCGGGGTGCGCGACCCGAGGGAGCTGGGCGGTGCGTGGTCGGCGTTCCAGCGGCACGGCGCCGCGCCGCCGTCGCCGGTCCTGGAGGGGGTCGTCGCCCGGTACTGGTGGGCGACCTGGGACCTGACCGGCCAGCCCGGCTACCGCCAGCTGCTCCCGCCGACGCCGAGCGTGCAGCTGACGTTCCCCACCGGCGGCGAGCCCCTGCTCCGCGGCGTCCACCGGCGCTACTTCACCCGGACGCTGGACGGCGCGGGCGGCGTCCAGGGTGTCGCGTTCGTCCCGGGCGCGTTCCGCCGGTTCCTCGGCGCGCCCGTGAGCTCCCTGACGGGCCGCACCGTCCCCGCCGCGGAGGTCTTCCCGGGCATCCCCGCCGTGCCGCCCGGCGACAGCGCGACCGTCGACGCGTTCCTCGCCGGGGCGCTCCCGCCGCCCGACCCCGCCGGTGACGCGGCCGCCGCATGTGTACGCCACGCCGCCGCCACTCCCGGCCTCCGCCGCGTCGACGATCTGGCCGCCGCGTGCGGGCTGGGCGTACGACACCTGCAACGCCTCTTCGCCGAGCACGTCGGGGTCAGCCCGAAGTGGCTGCTGCGCCGCTTCCGTCTGCAGGAGGTGACTGACGTCCTGGCCGCCGCGCCCGGCGCCCCGGTCGACTGGGCAGGCCTCGCCGCCGACCTCGGGTACGTCGACCAGGCCCACCTCAGCAGGGACTTCGCCGCAATGTTCGGCGAGCCCCCGACGACGTACGCCGCCCGCTACTGACGACTGCCGGCCGGCCCCCGCGAACGGTGACCGGCCGGCAGCTTCCCGGGTCAGCGACGCCGGCGGAACGGCAGCGCGCGCAGCCGCTCGGCGAGCATCTGGCTGCCCGCGGCCCGGCTCGCGGCACCGCCGGCGATCAGCGCGAGCGCGGCGAGGGTCAGGAGCGTGACCGACGGGCCGGTGACGGGCAGGCCGCCACCGCCGCTGCTCGGCGCGGAAACGTCCGCCGGGGCGGCGCCGACCGTGACCGCCAGCTTCAGCACCCGCAGGGTGCCGGACGGGTCGGTGCCCATCGAGACGAACGTGTGCTGGCCGGCCAGGCCGGCCGGCACGGTCACCTGCTTGCTGAACGACCCGTTCTCGTCGGTGAGGGCGGTGCCCAGCGCGGTCGGGCTGGAGTACACCAGCAGCTGCACCCACGTCCGCGGCGCGAACCCGGTGCCGACCAGGGTCGTCGGCTGGCCCGCGCTCGGCAGCGCCGTGCCGGCGCTCGACTTGAGGTCGCCCTCGGTGGCCGTCGGCGGCACGGTCGCCGGGACCGTCACGGGTGCCGCCGGCGTGACCGCGACCGGTGCGCTGGCCGTCACGTCGCCCTCGGCCACGGTCGCGGCCACCGTCACCTGGTAGGTGACCTTGTTGGTCACGCCGGTCAGGGTGTGGCTGGTCGTCGAGCCGCCGGTGACCGTCGCGGTGACCGGCGGGCCCGTCGTGGGGGTCGCCGTCACGGTGTACCCGGTGACCGCGCCGGCCGGCTGGGGCACCGTCCATGTCACGTCGATCGTGGCATCGCCGGGCACGACGGTCACGGCCGGTGCGGTGACCGCCGGCATCGTGACGGACGCCGTGCCGGTCGGTGAGGCGCCCTTGACGTTGACCGCGGCCACCGAGACGGTGTAGCCGGCGCCGGGGATGCCGGCGAACCGGCAGGTGGTGGCGAGCGGCGTCGCGGGCGCGCAGTCCGGCGCGGCCGGGCCGGCACCGCTGGAGCGGGTCACCGTCACCGTGTACGACAGGATCGCCGAGCCGCCGGTCTCCCCCGGGGTCCAGGAGACCCTGACCAGGTCGCCGGCGACCGAGGCGCTGACTGCCGGAGCGGCCGGCACCGCGGCCTCGAGGGTCACCGACGCGGTGCCGCCGACCGAGACGCCGGCGTTGTTCTGCGCCGTGACGGCGACGTCGTAGGTCGCGCCGGGCACGCCCGTGGTGCTGCAGGTGGTGCCGGTCGGGGTCGCGGGCGCGCAGGCCAGCACGGTGGCCGGGGTGCCCTGCCGGGTCACGGTGACCTGGTACGCGCTGATCGGCGCCCCGCCGGTGGCGTTCGGGCTCCAGTTGACCGTGATCGTGGTGCCCGACGACGCGGCGGTCACCGTCGGCGCGGCCGGGGCGACCGCGGCGGCCGTGATGGTGCCGGTGCCGGCGGTGGAGCTGCCGGCGCTGTTCACCGCGACGACCTCGACGTCGTAGGTCTCGCCGGGCGCGCCGGTCGCGGTGCAGCTGACCGGCGGCGTCGGCGCGCCGGCCGGCGGGGTGCAGGTCAGCGACGGTGCCGTCGGGTTGCTCTGCGGCACCAGCGTCACCACGTAGCTGGTGATCGCCGCGCCGCCGTTGAAGTTCGGCGTCCACGCGACGGTGATGACGCTGCCGGAGACGGTGGGCGACACGGTCGGCGCCGACGGGGCCACCGCCGCCACCGTCGCCGTGGCGGTGCCGCCCAGGGAGGTGCCGGCGCTGTTCGTCGCGGTGACGACGACGTCGTACACCGAGCCGGGCGCGCCGGTGGTGCTGCAGGTCGTGCTCGTCGGCGTGGCCGGGGTGCAGGTCAGCACCGTCGCCGGCATGCCCTGCCGGGTGACCGTCGCCTGGTACGCGGTGATCGCCGCGCCGCCGGTGGCGTTCGGGGTCCAGTTGACCGTGATCGTGGTGCCGGACGCGCCGGTGGTGACCGTCGGCGCGGCCGGGGCGACCGCGTCGACCGCGGCGGTGGCGGTGCCGGCGGTGGAGGTGCCGGCGACGTTGACCGCCGAGACCGCGACGTCGTACGTCTGGCCGGGCACGCCGGTCGCGGTGCAGCTGACCGGCGGCGTCGGCGCGCCGAGCGGCGGGGCGCAAGGCAGCGTCGGCGTCAGCGGGGCGCTCTGCGGCACCAGCGTCACCACGTAGCTGGTGATCGCCGCGCCGCCGTTGCTGCCCGGCGTCCAGTTGACGGTGATCGCGCTGCCGGTGACCGACGTCGTCACGGCCGGCGCCGCGGGCGCGCTGGCGAGGACCGCCGTGGTGGTGCCCGCCGTGGACGGGCCGGTGGAGTTGTAGCTGCGGACCTCGACCGAGTACGTGGCGCCCACGACGCCGGTGAACGTGCACGACGATCCGCTCACCCAACCGGGTGGGTTGGCGAGCTCGACCGCTGGCGGGGCGTTGCACGCCACGGGGACCGGGCTCCCGCCGTCGGTCCGGTTGACCAGGACGGTGTGCCCGATGATCCCGGTGACGCCGAGCTGCTCGGCCCAGGTGACCGTGACGGTGGTGCCGCTGACCGTGGCCTGCGCGGTCGGCGCGGCGGGCACCGGCGGGACGGTGACCGTGGTGGTCTGGTAGGTCGACCAGCCGACGCTGTTGTGGGCCCGGACCTTGACCTGATAGGACGTGCCGGCCTCCCCGGCGATGGTGCAGGAGTTGGCGGTGGCCACGGTGCACGGCACCGTCACCACCGGGTTGCTGCCGGAGACCGTGGCGACCGTCTCGTAGTCGTCGATGCCGGTCTCGCCGCTGGCGGGCTGGTAGCTGATCGTGATGGTCGTGCCGGTCCGGGAGGACGACACCTGCGGCACGCCGGCCGCGGTCAGCAGCTTCGCCAGCCAGATGGCGCTGGCCCGGTACGAGCCGCCCACGTACGCGTACACGAGCACCTGGTTGACCCCGGGGAAGATCAGGTTGGAGAACGTGCACGGGCTGGTCGTGCAGCTGAGGATGCCGTTGCCGTTGACGCTCACCAGGTACTCCGTGGCGCCCGGGACCGAGGTCCAGGCCACCGTGAACGTCGTCGTGGTCTCGACGATCGAGGTGATGGTCGGTGACAACGGCGCGCCGACCCCGCCGGGGCTCGGCGTCGCCTCGACGGTCGCCGTCCCCGGGGGTGTCAGGCTGCCCTTGCCGTGCCAGGGTGCGGGCGGCGGCGGTGGCGGCTTCAGCGCCGGGGAAGCCGGCCGGGCGTGCGTCGAGAGCGTCCGCGCGAACCCGCGGACGGTCTTGCCGTAGGCGGAGGAGCTGGCCGCGGCCGAGCCTGACCGCACCGTCGCGGCCGGGCTGCCGGCACCGGCCGACGTGCTGGGGTGCCCCTTGCCAGCCTTGTCGTCGGTCTTGCCGGCCTTGCCGTCGGTCTTGCCGTTCGTCTTGTCGCCGGCCTTGGTGCTGGCCTTGTCGCTCGCCTTGGCGCTCGCCTTGGCGCTGCCGGACCGGCCGGCGGCCGGCTTGCCGGTGGGCTCGCCGGTGGCGGGCCTGGCGTCCCGGGCCTCGGTGGTGGCCCGCGGCGACGGGCCGCGCCCGGTGCCGGGGTCCGCCGCGGCGGGCGCGGACAGCCCGATCAGTGCCAGCAATGACGCGACGGCGCATGCCGCCGCCAATCGATGCGATCGGAAGTTCCTTGGCGACATCATGCCCCTGGTCCCTGGTGCGCGTGATTGATCCACTCCAGCGGGACGCTATGGCACTTGACCGACAAAGTGGGTATTTCTCAAAAATCAGACGAATCTGCACCCCACCCGGTGGCCATTGACCGGCCGGCGCCGCCGGACGGCCCACGTGTACAACAGACGCCATGGACGCGAAGCGGGCGCAGGGGATCGGGTTCGCCGCGGCGATGGGTGCGCTGGCCGGCGCGGCCCTCGGGGCGCACCGCGGGCCGCGCGGCGCGGTCGCGGGGGCGGTGCTGGGCGCCGGCGCCCTGGCGGGCGTCGACGCGCTCGCGCGGGCCCGGCAGCGGCCGGGCGAGATTCCCGCGGTGTGGTCGCGGGTCGCGGCCAGCGGCGCGATCGCGGCGCCGGTCGGGTGGGCCGCAGGCAAGGCCGGCGCGAGCCCGCTCGCGGTGGGCGTGGCGAGCGGCGCGGTCGCCGGGGCGATGGGGATCAGGCCGCACAAGGTGGCGCTCGGGCCGGTGGTCGGGCTCGCCGTCGGCGCGGCGCTGCACGACCGGCCGCCGGCGCAGGTCGCCGCGGCGAGCGTCGTGGCGTTCCGGACGGTGTCGCAGCTGGTGTTCCGGGATCCGCAGGTCAGCCTCCTCGCGGAGCGGGTGCCGGCGGAGCGGCTGCCGTTCGTCGTGCCCCTCGAGGCGCGGACCAGGTATGTGGGCACCGGTTACGTGCGGGCGCTCGCCGAGGCGACCGGCGGCACGTACCAGGAAGCGGCGCCGGACGTCGGCATCGTCGCCGACCTCGACGTCCTCGCGGGGCCCGGCTTCGACCCGGGGGCGGTGCCGCCGCTCGTGCGGGAGTTCTACGAGCACACGACCCGGTTCACGCTCGACATCGTGCCCCGCTGGCGGGCGTGGGTGCGGCCCGGGTATCTGCTGTACCGCAACCTCGTCGCCCGGCCGCTCGGGCAGGCGAACGTGCCGATGAACCAGCGGGAGGCGCTGCGCGGGGTCCGCAGCCGCATCGACACCGTCACCGCCGGCGACGGCCTGCAGACCCGCGGCTGGATCCGCAGCTACGCCGACACCGACGAGCCGATCTACGTCGGCATCTACACGACGTACCGGCACGAGGGCCGCGGCTATGTCAGCGTCGGCTTCCCGTTGCCGCAGGCGAACTTCACCGCGACGCTCGCGCCGCGGCAGCGCGAGCACGGGCTGATCCTCACCAGCTCCGCGCACGACGGGCAGACCGGGCACTACCTGAGCCACGTCGACGCGCAGACGCGCGAGCTGACGACCCTGGCGGTGAACGGCTTCGCCGAGGAGCTCGACGTGTACGTCGAGAACGGTGAGCTGCGGGCCGTGCACGCGTTCGCGGTGTTCGGGCTGCCGTTCCTGCGCCTGGAGTACACGATCCGCCGGAAGAGCCCGCGCTAGCCCCGCCCGCCGGACCCTTCCGCCAGGCCGAAGGCTTCGAGCGCGGAGTCCAGCATCGCCTCCTGTACCGCCGGCGGATAGGCCGACGGGTCGGCCGCCGCGAACGCCGCCGCGCCCTCCACCATGGCGATGAGCGCGACGGTGACGGTCGCCGGGTCCTGCGGCGGGCCGCACGCCTCGACGAGCCGGCCGACCCTCGTCCGCCACGCCCGGCTGTTGACCCGGTGCAGGTCGGTCAGCTCCTCGTCGGCGACGGCCGCGGCGAGGAACCCGAGCCAGACGGTGCTCTCCGCGACCGTCTGCGGGTCGAGGGCGAGCCCCTGGTGCAGGATCGCGCGCAGCGCGGCCCGCGGCGAGGCCGCGGCGGCCTCCAGAGTCTCGACGCGGGCCTTGGTCGTCTCGTGCAGCAGCTGCCGGGCGTGCCGCAGCAGCGCCCGCCGGTTGGGGAACCGGTGCATGACGAGGCCGGTCGTGCAGCCCGCGGCGGCGGCCACGGCCCGGATCGTCAGCCGCTCCAGGCCCTGCTCCGCGAGGACGTCCCAGACCGCCTTCGACAGCCGCTCCTCGTGTGGCACGCGTCGCACTCCATCCGTCTCGTAACAACTGTTACGGTACCAGCCATGACCGACTGGATCATCGAGGAGCGGGCCTGGGACGACCCGGACGGGGCCGCCCTGCGTGCCGCGCAGCGGGCCGAGCTCGACGCCCGCTACGGCAGCGACGACCACGAGCCGGGCGGCCCGCCGTCCGGCGACGACATCGACCTGTTCCTGGTGGCGACGGCCGGCGGCGGCCCGGTCGGCTGCGGGGCGCTGCGGCACCTCGACGCGACCTCCGCCGAGGTCAAGCGGATGTACGTGGTCCCCGACGCCCGCGGCACCGGCGTCGCGACCGCGATCCTGCGCGGCCTGGAGGACGCCGCCGTGGCCCGCGGCTGGACGACGCTGCGCCTGGAGACCGGCACCGAGCAGCCCGACGCCCAGCGCTTCTACCGGCGCGAGGGCTACCACGAGATCCCGCTCTTCGGCGTCTACGCAGGCTCCACCCTGTCCGTCTGCTACGAACGCGCCCTGCGCCGGTAGCGTCCCCGCCACGGCACACCGCATCGGCGCCGTCGTCAGCATCAACGCCTCGATCATGGTCGTCGCCGGCGACGCCACGGTCGCCGCCGGCTGGCGGGGCGCGGACGGCGACGACTGGCAGCGGTGCTTCGACGCCCTGCACCGCGGCGACGGCACGCCGGCCGCGGAGGTCACCTGCGCCGGGGCCGGCTCACGGTGTTCGGCATCGACATGGGCGGCTGGGTGTGGGTGCACCGGCTGGGCGACGGCACCCTCGCGCTGACCGAGGTGGCGTACGCGACCGGCGACAGCGACGACGCGCCCGCCGACGACCCGGCGTTCGGAGGGTTCGTGGCCGGCCCGCCGGACCCCGCCGCCGTCGACGCGGGCGTGGTGGACTGCCCCAGCGGCGCCCTGGCGATCCTGCCGGCGCCGGCGTCCGGCGAGGCGGTCCCGGGCGTCCTCGCGATCGGCGGCGGTGAGTTCTCCGGCGGCGCCGAGACCGGGCTCGTCGTGACCGGCGTGCCGGCGCGGCTCAGGCTGTGGATCGAGGAGCCGGTCGAGGCGGCGTGGGGCCGCGCCGCCCGCGCGCTCCTGGTCCGCGAGCCCTGAGCCCGGACCACCAACACCAGGCCGAAGCCCCGAGCCCGAAGCCGGAGGCCGGAAGCACCAGACAAGGCCCGGGCGCCCCTTGCCGTTCGGGGTGGCAAGGGGCGCCCGGTGGGTCAGGCCGTGACGATCGTGCCGTCGGGTTTGCGGGTGCAGGTGACGGTGCGGGCGGTGGCCGTGGCGGCGCCGGTGAGGCACTTGCCGAGGACGGCGTGGCCGGCGGCGCTGGGGTGCCACGACTCCTGGCAGGTCTGGAAGTACGTGACGCAGGTGTTCGCGATCCGCTGGATGGCGATCTTGTCCTTGCCGGCGAGGCTGGTCACGAACACGCCCGAGGCGCCGTCCTGCAGGCGGATCGGGGTGGCCAGGGCGTTGCCGGGGCTGCCGGAGCGCTCGCAGAGCCGCGCGCCGTCGAAGGCGTGCTGCACGTCGAGGTAGACCAGGTCGTCGCCGGGGAACTCGGCGGCGAGGGTGTCCCGGGTCGTGCGCACGATCGTGCCGAGGCCCTGCGAGAAGCCGTGCCCGGGCGCGAGGCTGGCCCGGTGGATCGGGCAGCCGGCGGCGTACCGCTCGGCGCCGAGGTCGCGGAACTTGTCCCGGTCGTCCTGCCGGCCGTCCTCCTCCCAGTAGGTCTGGTCGAGGTCCAGCGGCAGCGGGTTCGTGTAGTCCTGGAACACCACCCGGTGCTGCCCGTCCGCGTCGATCTGGTCGAGGGTGGCGATGATCTGCCGGGCGGCGGCGATCGTCTCGGCGGTCGCCGCCTGGACCTGCGCCGCGGTCGCCAGGTCGGCGGCCGTGCACGGCTCCTGCTCGACCGGGCCGTTCAGGTAGGCCCAGAACTCCCACCAGCCGGTCCACGCGTCGGCGATGAACCGGTTCGCGCACTTCTCGGCCACGTCGCCGAACGTGAACGAGCTGTTGTTGGAGCCGAGCCCGATCAGCACCAGGTCGATGTCGTGGGTCTGCGCGACGGCCCGGAGCTGGTCGAGCTGCGCGGCGACGGAGCGGCCCTTGTCGCGGGCGCCGGACGGGTTGGCGATGTCGTGCGGGCGGCCGCCGGAGCACGCCAGGTTGAAGCGGGCCTGGATGCCGGGCAGCGCCGCCTGGTTGAGCGACGCGTTGGCGGAGCGGTGGCAGAAGAAGGCGTTGGTGTTGGGCGCCGACCAGCCGGGGAACGGCTGCGCGACGCCGTTGACGTCGACGACCGGCTGGTAGCTGCCGGCGCCCTCCCCGCTGATGAAGCTGTCGCCGAGGGCGACGGCGGCGGTCGGCAGGGCGGCCGCGGCGGGCAGCGCCGGCACGACCGCCGCGCCGGCGGAGACCAGCACGCCCGCCACGACGAGCGCGGTACGACGGAACACGGACACGGCGGTTTCCTCGATCCCATCGAATGTGAGAAATCCTCTGGGTCGGGATCAGATCACGACGTGCGCATGCTCGTCAATGTTTCCGCGCGATTTCCCGATAAAACCAGTCGGGTAAGTCAGGTTGACCGCGTGACCGTGAACATGAAGCAGCCGTAGGCGACGTTGCGGGAGTCCACCCGTACCACCGCCGCATCCGACAACACGTCGGCGATGACGCCCTCCGGGTCCTTGCCGTCGTGGACCCGGGTCGCGGGATGGATCCATCCGCGCGCGTCATAGGCCCGCAGCACCTGCGACCGGTCGCGCCAGCCCTCCGGGTAGCCGGTCCCGGCGGGCCCGTCGCACCGCCGCGCGTGGGCGAAGACGGCGCCGATCTCGCGGTACGGGCTCGCCGGCAGCACCGGTTCGAACCCGAACAGCATCAGCCGCTCCCCCGCCACCGCGTCGCGCAGGCAGCACCGCAGCGGCTCGCCCCCGCTCGCGTCCTGCTCCACGACGGGATTGCCGGAGACGTCGATTCCCTTGCCCCGCACCGATTCCAGGATCGCGGGGTCGATCGCGTGCACTGTGAACATGCCCCGATCCTGTCCCACACAAGGGGTCCGGGGCTGGCGGGAATCGGCCGTCGCGCTCGCCGTGCGGACCCGCACCGGCGCCCTTACCGTTGCAGGAGTGGAACGCGTACCCCTCGACGAGAACGCCGCCACGCGGCAACGCCTGACCGCCCTCATCGACTCCCTCGGCGACGACGACCTCGCCCGGCCGGTGACCCCCAGCTGGAGCGTCGCCACCGTGCTCGCCCAGCTCGCGTTCTGGGACCGCTGGGCGCAGACCCTGGTGCGGCGCTGGCGCTCCGGCGAGCTCCCGCCGCCGAGCGTGCCGCCGTGGTACGACGACGCGCTCAACCACACCCTCCTGCCGACGTGGCAGGCGCTCCCCGGGCGCGAGGCGGCGCAGATCGCCCGCGCCGCCGCCGAGGCCGCCGACCGCGAGATCGAGAAGGCCGAGACCCCGGTCGTCGCCGGCATCCTCGCCTCCGGCCAGGCCAACCTCCTGGACCGCGCGAGCCCCCGCAACGACGCCCTGGACCGGATCGAGCGCGCGCTGCGCTGAGCGGGCACGGGAAGGGGGCGCCGCGAGAAGCGGCGCCCCCGGAGACCTGTGACGAGACGGGCTTACAGGCCCGGGCGCGGGAGGTCGCCCCGCCACTGGCCGGTCTCGGCACCGTGCTCCTCGACGTACTTCTTGAAGCGCTTCGCGTCGGCCTTCACCTGCAGGTCGTCGACGCCGACCGCGGCGCCGGCCTTCTCCACGACACCCTCGGGCTGCCAGTCGAGCTGGACGGTCACGCGGGTGTCCCGGTCGCCGAGGCGGTGGAAGGTGACGACACCGGCGTGCTCGGTGTCGCCGCCGACGCTCCTCCAGGCGATCCGCTCGTCGGGGTGCTGCTCGGTGATCTCGGCGTCGAACTCGCGCCGGACGCCGCCGACCTTCGTCACCCAGTGGGTACGGCGGTCGTCGACCTGCCTGATCGACTCGACGCCGCTCATGAACTGCGGGAAGGACTCGAACTGCGTCCACTGGTTGTACGCGGTGCGCACCGGCACGTGGACGTCGATGGTTTCGGTCACGCCACTCATTCGTTCCTCCGAAGAACTCGTGATTGTCGCGTTCGCCCATCTCGTGCCCGCCCCTGAGGAGCGCAAACGGGATTCAGGCCTGTTGTTGCGTGGGTCGCACCAGCAGCTCGTTGACCGCGACGTGCCGGGGCCGGGTGACGATGTAGGTGATCGTGTCGGCGATGTCCTCGGCCTCGAGGCGCTGCATGTCGGCGAAGCGCTGGTTGAGGCCCTCCAGGATCTCGGGGCGGTTGTGGCCGGCGAGCTCGGTGGCGACGGCCCCCGGCTCGACCAGCGACACGCGGACGTAGCGGCCGGTGACCTCCTGGCGGAGCGCCTCGCTGAAGGCGCCCACGGCGTGCTTGGTGGCGTTGTAGACGCCGCTGCCGTTACGGGCGACCCGCCCCGCGACCGAGCTGACGTTGACCATGTCGGCGACCCGGCGCGGACCGTCGGCCGCCGCGGCGAGCAGGTGCGGGAGCGCGGCGTGGGCGCAGTACATGAGCCCCATGACGTTGACGGAGACCATGCGCTGCCACTCCTCGACGGGCGCGTCGACCACGGGCCCGAGCAGCATCACACCGGCGTTGTTCACGAGCGTGTCCAGGCGACCGAGCTCGCTCACCGTCTGGTGTACCGCGGCGACGGCGGCCGACTGCTCGGTGACGTCCGCCTCGACGACCAGGGCGGTGCCACCGTCGGCGCGGATGCGCTCCGCGAGGGTGGCGAGCCGGTCGGCCCGGCGGGCGGCGAGCGCGACGGCCGCGCCGCGGGAGGCCAGCGAGAGGGCGGCCGCCTCACCGATCCCGCTGGAGGCGCCGGTGACCAGCGCAACAGTTCCTGACAAAGATCCCATACAGGGGAAATTACCCCCTGCTACGCCTCCAGATCGCGCCGGATCTCCTCGAGGACCTTCTGCGTCTCCGTCGGCGGGCGGGCCTCGACGCACAGCCGCTCCATCGCCTCGGCGTACAGGTCGACGTCGTCGCGCTTGTCGAGGTAGAGGGCGCTGGTGAGCTGCTCGATGTAGACGACGTCGGGCAGGTCCTGGTCGGGGAAGCGCAGGATGGTGAACGCGCCGCCGGCCGCGGCGTGGCCGCCCGCGTTGAACGGGATGACCTGCAGCCGCACGTTGGGCAGCGTGTTGGCCTCCAGGAGCGCGTCGACCTGGCCGCGCATGACGTGGATGCCGCCGATCGGACGGCGCAGCGCGGCCTCGTCGACGACGACCCACAGCTTGGGCGCGTCGGCACGGGTGAGGACCTGCTGGCGGGCCATCCGCAGCTCGACCCGGCGGTCGATCTCGTCGGCCTTGGCGCGGCCGTGGCCGAGCAGGACGACGGCCCGCGCGTACTCCTTGGTCTGCAGCAGGCCCGGCACGAACTGGACCTCGTACGTGCGGATGAGGGCCGCGGCGGCCTCGAGCCCGAGGTAGGACTGGAACCAGTTGGGCAGCACGTCGCCGAAGCGGTGCCACCAGCCGGGGTTGTTGGCGTCGCGGGCGAGGGCGAGCAGCCGGGTGCGCTCCTCGTCGTCGTCGAGCCCGTACAGGGTGAGCAGGTCGGCGACGTCGCGCTCCTTGAAGCCGACACGGCCG
This sequence comes from Dactylosporangium sp. NPDC049742, assembly GCF_040674675.1. Lineage (NCBI taxonomy): Bacteria > Bacillati > Actinomycetota > Actinomycetes > Micromonosporales > Micromonosporaceae > Dactylosporangium > Dactylosporangium sp. NPDC049742. Next base: position 159,495 of record NZ_JBFANF010000009.1, read on the forward strand.
AGCTCCATCCGGCTGATCTTCGACTCCGACGAGCGGATCTCCCAGCCGGCGTCCTCGCGGGTCACGCCCTGCGCCTCACGGAGCCGGCGCAGATGGGCGCCCAGCAGCATCCGGAGGACCGTGGGGCCTCCGGCCGCGCCGCCTTCCGGTGTTCCGGTCGTCACCTACTGCCTCCGAGTCCTGGACGCTGCCCTGTCACCCACTGTCCCCGCGGCGATCCGTTCCTGAGCGGTCCGTCCTGGCGAACCGTCCCATGGTGGAGCCGTCCCGTGGGCGAGCCGGAGTAAGCATGCCATGACCCGACAGTAAGCGGGAGTGGGCTCGCATCGATCGGCGGTATCTCCAGCGAGCCCGCCCCTGCCGTCACATCCTCAGCCGTCCAGCAGGTTGTCGAAGTCGCCGTCGCGGGCGCCGGCGATGAAGGCGGCGATCTCGTCGTAGGTGTAGATGAGCGCGGGCCCGTGCGGGTCGCGCGAGTTTCGCATCGCGAAGCCAGTCCCGCCGGGCAGCGGGGCCAGCTCGACGCAGTTGCCACTGGGGTTGCTACGGCGGCTCTTCTGCCAGGTGACGCCCGGCAGGTCGCCGGCCGGCATCCCGTTGTACGTCTGTTCCATGGACATCTCTCTGCAACATGTAGTTGAAAGTTTGCCGAGAATCGGCGTCTGCACGTGCATCGGCTCTTGCGTATGCAGCCGATAACGCGCATGCTAGCGCATGTGCGAATGTGCGGGGACGCTCACAATTTGTGACCAGAACCGGACGTTCGCGCCCAAATGATCGGGTGGCTTCCCCAGCTACGATCTTGGAGGACGCGCGCATGGACCCTCTCGCCTTCCTGGCCGGTGCGGCCGTGGCGGCCGGAGCGTGCGCGGTGTGGGTGTCCCAGCGCCGGGTGACCCGCCTGCGACGGCAGCTGACCGCGGAGCGCCACGCCGCCTGCCATGACCCGCTGACCGGCCTGCCCAACCGCCGGGCCTTCTACTCGCGGGGCGCCGAGCTCGTCGGCGACCTGCACGCGCACCCCCTGGTCGCGGTCGTGCTCGACGTCGACGGGTTCAAGCAGATCAACGACGTCTACGGGCACTCAGCCGGCGACGAGGTCCTGGTCACCATCGGGCACCGCTTCGCCTCGTGCGCGGGCGAGGGCCCGCGGCGCGGCATCGTGGCCCGGCTCGGCGGCGACGAGTTCGCCGGCCTCATCCCCGAACGCGACGGGGAGCCCGACGAGCAGGCCGCCCGGCTCGCCGACATACTCGCCGCCCCGATGCGGCTCGGCGGTCAGGTCGTGTCGGTCAGCACGTCGGTCGGGCTGGTCCCGGTCGAGCCCAGCGCGCACCTCGCCGATGCCGTGCACCGGGCCGACGCCGCCATGTACCGCGCCAAACGCCACACCCAGCGCCGCCGGACCCCCCTGGTGACGCACCAGCACGTCCTGCACACCTCGCTCCGTTGTGAGCTGCCCACCCACCCCACATCGGCGACCTGACAAGGACCCCCCGCGATGGACCTCAAAGAGCTCGTCCGCCAGCGCCGCCGCCACCAGCCCCGTCCGAAGAGCTGGCTGGCCGCCAAACTCCACCGTGCGGAGCAGTGCCGCGACTGCCACCAGCCCTGGCCGTGCGACCAGTACGTCGCCGCCCGCAACTCGGTCCTCGTCTACGCCCTGCGACGCCTCGAGCTCGCCCGGCCCGGGAGTCTGGGGTGACAATCGCGCACATCCCGGCCCGGCCGACCTGGCTGTGCACGGGATGTCGCGAGCCGTGGCCGTGCCAGGCAAAGCGCGACCAGCTCGTCGCGGAGCACGGCGACAGCCCCGCCGCGCTGCGCACGATGATGGCGCTTCGGGTCGCCGACGCCGCCGAGGACCTGCGCCAGCTGGGCGCCGACCAGCTGTGGACGCGCTTCCTGGGCTGGCTGCCCGCGCCCGGTCAGGGGCCCGTGATCCGCTGGGTCGCGAACCCGCCGCTCGGCGGGCACCGCAGACCGGCGCCGGTCAAGGAGCAGATCGACCCGCGGGGTCCGTCGCGCACGTCGCCAGCACCGGAAAATGGTCCGACGCGGTCGCAGTCCCGCCGCCGGTCACCACACGGCACGTCGTGAAGTCCCCGGCGGCCGCCGGCGACGCCAGGATGTAGTCCAGCCGCGCCCGCGTGAACTCCTCGCCGCCGAGCGCCGTCGGCACCGTCCAGCCCGGCCCCTCGCCGACCGCCTGGAACACGTCGACCAGGCCGCGGCGGGCCAGCAGCGCCATCGCCCGCGTGTCCACCCCGCCCCGCCCGAACCAGGTGCGGTGCCGCGGCCGGACGTCGCCCGGCGGGCCGGACGACGGGGACAGCGAGTTGAAGTCGCCCATCAGCACGACCCGCTCCCGCCGCCCGGCGAAGGCCGCGAGCAGCCGGGCCTCGTACAGGCGGATCCTGCCCCAATAGGGGAACAGGTGCGCGCTGACCACGGTCAGCGGACCCGCCGCCGTGTCGAGCTCCACCCAGGCCGCCCCGTGATGGAAGCTTCCCGGCACCGCGCCGTGGCGCAGGACCCGCAGGCGCGGCGCGACCAGCAGCCCGACCGGCTGCCCGGTCCGCGGCGGCGCCACGTGCAGGCGCATCCCGGTGCGCGCCGCCAGGGGCGGGTCGCCGCGCAGCTCCTGCACCGCGGCGACGTCGGGCGCCGCGGCATCGATGACCTCGCACACGGCGTCCAGCCGACCGCCGCTCGCGCCGGTCAGGATGTTGTACGACAGCAGCGTCAACGACATACATTGCCCGGATGGACGTCCACAACGCTCTCCTCAGCTCCCGCGACGAGACCATCCGCACGCTCGTCGACCTGGTCCGCGTACCCAGTGTGGGGGGCACCCAAGCGGAGGGGGAGATCGTGCGCCACGTCGCCGGCCTGCTCGCGGCGGAGGGGGTCGAGACCGACCTGTGGCAGATCCCCGTCGCCGAGCTCGCCGCCCGCCCCGACTTCCCCGGCATGGAGGTCGAGCGGTCCGAGGCGTGGGGGCTCGTCGCCCGGCTGCCCGGCACCGGCGGCGGCCGCACGCTCATGTTCAACGGGCACCTCGACGTGGTCCCGCCCGGTGACCTGTCGACCTGGTCCGACGACCCGTTCTCCGGGCGGGTCGCCGACGGTCACGTGTACGGCCGCGGCGCCTGCGACATGAAAGGCGGCTTCGCCGCGGCCCTCGCCGCCCTGCTCGCCCTGCACCGCAGCGGCACCCGGCTGCCCGGCGACGTCCTGCTCGCGGCGGTCGTCGGCGAGGAGGACGGGGGCCTGGGCACCTACGCGACCCTCGACCGCGGCTGGCGCGCCGACGCGTGCGTCATCACCGAGCCGACCGCGCTGGACGTCCTGGCCGCCAACGGCGGCGCGCTCACCTTCCGGCTGCGGGTGCCGGGCCTCGCCGCACACGCCTGCGCCCGCACCAGCGGCGTGAGCGCGGTCGAGAAGTTCCAGCTCGTCTTCCCCGTGCTGCGGGCCCTGGAGGCGTCCCGGAACCGGTCGGTCGACCCGATGATGCGCCGGTGGGACATCGCGTACCCCCTGGAGATCGGCACCGTGCGGGCCGGCGACTGGGCGTCGACGGTGCCGGACCTGCTGGTCGCCGAGGGGCGCTTCGGGGTCGCGCTCGACGAGCCGGTCGACGAGGCGCGCGCCGCGTTCGAGCGGACCGTCGCGGAGGCGTGCGCCGCCGACCCGTGGCTGAAGGAGCACCCGGTGACGGTCGAGTGGTGGGGCGGGCAGTTCGCGTCCGGCCGCTGCCCCTCCGGCACAGACCTGGTCCGGCGGGTGCTCGACGCGCACACCTCCACCCACGCCGGCTCCCCGTTCGCCGCCGAGCCGGCGGTCGTGGGCGCGCCGTACGGCTCCGACCTGCGGCTGCTGACGAACATCGGGGGCATCCCGGCGGTGCAGTACGGGCCGGGCGTCGGCTACGGGCACTGCCCCGACGAGAAGGTGTCGATCGAGCAGGTCCACGCGTGCTCGGCCACCCTCGTCAACCTCGCCCTGGCGTTCTGACCGTTCGCGCTCATGGCGCTACATTTCGTGTTGATAGCGCTCCCGTACCGGCGAGGCATTGACCAAGAGTTGTAAAGACTGTTAACTAATCAGCCAGACGGACGCTGCTATGCGGAACGAGGCTGGTCAATGCGGATCTCTCGCACGGTGCTGCCGGCCCTCACCGCTGCCGGCGCCGCGGTCCTGCTGCTCGCGCCCCTGACCGCGGCCGCCGCGGCGGCGTCACTGACGGCGACGTTCGCGCAGACGTCGGTGTGGGGCAGCGGGTACGGCGCCGAGTTCGCCGTCACCAACCGCGGCGACGCGGCGGCGAGCGGCTGGGTGGTCGAGTTCGACCTGCCGGCCGGGTCGGCGGTCAGCAGCTCGTGGGACTCGACCCGCACCAGCACCGGGCAGCACCACCGCTTCGCGAACGCCTCGTGGAACGGTGCCGTGGCCGCCGGCGGGACGGTCCGGTTCGGGTTCAACGTCAGCGGCACCGGGGTGCCGGTCAACTGCACCGTGAACGGCCTGCCGTGTGCGGGCGGTCCGGCGCCTTCCTCGCCTCCGTCCACTCCGCCTTCTTCTCCGCCCTCTTCCCCGCCTTCATCCCCGCCTCCTTCCGGGTCCATTGTGGACGTCTCCACGGCCGCCCAGCTCGAGGCGGCCCTGGCGGGTGCCCGGCCCGGTCAGACGATCCGGCTCGCGCCCGGGGTGTACGACGGGTCGTTCATCGGCACGACGCCCGGCACCGCCGCCGCGCCGATCACCGTCACCGGCCCGCGGACCGCCGTCCTGACCAACCCGGCGAGCGCCGGCAGCGGCCCGTCGTGCCCCGTGCCGACGCCCGGCTGGGACCCCGGCTACGGCTTCTGGCTCGCCGGCGCGCCGTACTGGCGGCTGAGCGGGTTCACCGTCGCGAACGCGAAGAAGGGCGTCGTCGTCGACGACTCCCCGCACGTCACGCTCGACGGCCTGTACGTGCACCACATCGGCGACGAGGGCGTCCACTTCAGACGGTCCTCTTCGGACGGAGTGATCCGCGGCTCGACGATCGAGTACACCGGCACGGCGCAGCCCGCGTACGGCGAGGGCGTCTACCTCGGCTCCGCGAACTCGAACTGGGCCTGCCACGGCAACACCGGCGGCGTGGACCGCTCCGACCGGGTGCAGGTGCTCGACAACCACATCGGCCCGTACGTGGCCGCGGAGCACATCGACGTCAAGGAAGGCACCGTCGACGGGGTGATCCGGGGCAACACGTTCGACGGGCGGGGCATCGCGGGGCAGAACTCCGCCGACTCGTGGGTCGACGTGAAGGGCACCGGCTACCTGATCCAGGGCAACACCGGCACGTTCGCGGCGCCCGGCACGTTCGCCAACGGGTACGAGACCCACAACCCGGTCGCCGGATCCGGCTGTGGCAACGTGTGGCGGGACAACAGGTCCGACCTCGGCGGCGCGGGCCGTTACGCGATCAACGTGACGTCGACCTCGAAGTGCGCCGGAAACCTCAACGTGGTCTACTCCTCCAACAGCGTCACCAACGCCACCGGAGGATTGACGAACATCTCCGTCACGAGCGGATGACCGATCGGTCGATGGCATATATCGATGAGCTGAATATAGTGATGGGCATGACTGGCGTACCATTACGTGAACCGACGTTCCTCGTGCTGACCGCGCTCGCGGCGGAGCCGCAGCACGGCTACAGCGTCCTGGAGGACGTGCGGCGCATCTCCGACGACCGCGTCCGCCTCCAGGCCGGCACGCTCTACGGCATCCTCGACCGGCTCCGGGTGGACGGCCTCATCGAGGTCGACCGGGAGGAGGTCGTCGCGTCCCGGCTGCGCCGCTACTACCGGCTCACCGTCCCCGGCCGAGACCTGCTCAGCGCCGAGACCGACCGGCTGCACCGCAACGCCGCCGCCGCCGACCGGCGCCTCCGCCAGCTCCGCCTGGCCACCGACGCGGCCTGACCTCCACCCCCGCTCCGCTTTGTGGTGATCGAATCGCAGATCTGGTCGCCATGACGACCGGATCCGCTACCTGATCAAGGGCGGGCCGCTCAGGTGGCACTGATCCGCAGGAGCGACTCGCGGAGTCGGGCCAGCTCGTCCGCGCCCAGCAGGGCCGCGAAGTCACCGTCGACCGCCGCCATCGCCGCCGGCGCGTCGGCGAGGAACGCCGTGCCACGGTCGGTCAGCGCCACGATCACCGCCCGCTGGTCATTTGGGTCCGAACGGCTCGACACGTAGCCGCTCGCCTCGAGCTCCTTCACCAGGCGGCCCGCCATCTGCCGGGTCATGCCCGCCTTCGCCGCCAGGTCCGTGATCCTGGTGCCGGCCGGATCCAGGTTCGTGATCACCGGCACGTGCCCGAGGCGGATCTCGCCGTGCCCGCCCGCCTGCAGCTTGGCCAGGGACGCCGCCTGGGCCCGCCGGTGCGCGTGCAGCAGCAGCCGGCCGAGCGGCAGCGCGCGCAGTTCCTCGGACGTGAGATCAGACATACGAAACCCCGTTTACAAAGTACGAAACCTGGTTTAGCTTTTGGGGGCGGCCTTCAAGGAGGCTTTGCAGGCGACCTTCAAGGGGGACAACTATGAGTATCGTCCGTGCGGCCGACGCGCCGCGATTCGAGCTCGACGGATCCAGGTTCACGGTGTTCTCGGGGCCCAGCAACGGGTCCCACCAGGTGTGCGCGTGGCGGCTGACCGTCGCCGCGGGCCACGAGTCGATGCCGCACAGCATCGACCGCGACGAGGTGTTCATGGTGCTGTCGGGGCAGCTGCGGGTCACGCCCGGCGGTGAGGTGCTCGGCGCCGGCGACTCGGTCGTCGTGCCGGCCGGCTCGCCGATCGCCGCCCACAACCCGGGCAGCGAGCCCGCCGAGGTGTACGTCTCGGTCGCCGCGGGGTTCACCGCCTACCGTGTCGACGGCAGCGTGTTCGGCACCCCACCGTGGGCCGCGTAGCGGGCCGGGGTGATCCCGACGTGCCGGACGAAGTGCCGGTGCAGGTGTGACTGGTCGTGAAACCCGACCTCCGCGGCCACGTCCGCGGGGCGGCGGCCGCTGAGCAGCAGCCGGCGGGCCTGCTCGACCCGGCGGCCCACCAGGTACCGGTGCGGCGGCAGGCCGAAGGTCGCGGTGAACGACCGGACCAGGTGCCCCGGGTGGCACCCCAGCAGCGCGGCCGCCTCGACGAGGGTGATCCCCTCCCGGGTCCGCGCGTCGAGCAGCTCCCGCAGCCCGCCCGCGACTCCCCGTGCGGGCGGGCCCGGCCTGGCGGGCCGGCCGAAATGTCCTTGCAGGCGGTCGCGGACCAGGGTCAGCCGGCTCTCCGCCTCCAGCTCCTCACCCGGCGCGTCCAGGGCCAGGTGGAGCTGGTGGATGCGCTGCCGCAGCAGCGGGTCGTCGACGCCGGGACGGTCCACGGCGGCGCCGGCGAGGCCCGCGTCGAGGACGGTCGTGTCGAGGTACAGCACCTGCTTGCGGAACCCGTCGCCGGTCGCGGCCCGCCCGTCGTGCGGCACGTCCGGCGGCAGCAGCGTCACCGACGCGCCGGCCGCGCCGCGGTGGTGGCGGTCCAGGTCGAAGCGGATCGCGCCCTCGTCGACGATGAGCAGCGTCCACGCGTCGTGCACGTGCGGCGGGTACGCGTGGTCCACGAAGTGCGCGTGGAACACCTCGGCGATCCCGGGCACGCTGGGCCGCCACGCGGTGACGAGCTCCATGTGCACAACGTACAAGACCGCCCCGGCCGGCCCGGGCACGCTGACCTCATGACGTCTCCCACGAAGATCGCCGTGCTGCTGCGGGACGACCTGGCGGTCTGGCAGCGCCTCAACGTGACCGCGTTCGTCGTCAGCGGCATCGCCGGCACCGCGCCGCAGCTGCTCGGCGAGGACTACGCCGACGCCGACGGCAACCGGTACCTGCCGATGTTCGGCCAGCCCGTCATGGTCTTCGAGGGCGACGCGACCACCCTCGCCGTGGCCCACCGCAGGGCGCTGGAGCACGCGGAACGGTCGGTCGCGTGTGCAACGTTCACGGAGGAGCTGTTCAAGACCGGCAACGACGAGGACAACCGGGCCGCCGTCCGGGCCGTGCACCAGGCAGATCTCCGGCTCGCCGGGATCGCCGTCCACGGGCCGCGCAACGCCGTCGACAGGATACTGAAAGGTGCGCGCCTGCATCGTTAGGCTCCGCCGCCATGAACCACGCGCCTGTTGATGCCCCTGTCCTCACCGCCGCCGGTCTCGTCCCGGTGGTCTTCGAAGGGCCGGGGGCCGGGAGCGGGCCGCTGTCCTGGGGGCAGATCGAGAGCTGGAACGCGGTCACGACCCTCGGCCACTGGATGCCGATCGGCGGGGCGCTGCCGGTGCGGCCCGGCACGACCGTCGAGGACCTCGCCGGCGAGCTGCGGCACCACCTGAGCCGGCACCCGTCGCTGCGGACGCTGCTGCGGATCCCGCCCGGCGGCGGCACCCCGACGCAGGAGGTCCACGCCTCCGGTTCGGCGACGCTGCAGGTGTACGACACGCGCGGCGCCGACCCGTCCGCCCTGGCCGACCTGGTGGCCGCACGGTTCCGGGACACGCCGCTCGACTTCACGGCCGAGTACCCGATCCGGATGGCGGCGGTGCTGCACGGCGGCGTGCCGAGTCACGTCGTCGCGCTCATCTCGCACTTCGCGGCCGACGGCGCCGGCGCGCAGGCCATGCTCCGCGACGTCGCCGCGCGACCCGCCGCCCCCGTCGAGGGCCGGCAGCCCCTCGACCAGGCGCTGTGGCAGCTGTCCCCGGCCGGTCGCCGCCAGAACGAGGCCGCCCAGCGGCACTTCGAGTCCATCCTGCGGACGATGCCGCCGGCGCGCTTCCGCAAGCCTGTTGCGGCGCGGCGGCCGCGGTACTGGCGCGGCGTCCTCGACTCGGCGGCGCTGCCGCTGGCGTTGCGGGCGCTGACCGCGCGGACCGGCGCGGACCCGTCGGCGGTGCTGCTGGCCGTGTTCGCCCTCGCCGTGCACGCGACGTGCGGCGTCGACCCGGTCGTCGTCCGTCCCCTGGTCAGCAACCGTTTCCGCCCCGGCCTCGCCGACGTGGTCTGCACCGCCGTGCAGGCCGGCCTCTGCCAGGTGCCGGTCGCCGCCGGCGTTGCTTCGGCTGCCGGCTCTGCTTCGGGCTCTACTTCGGGCTCTGCTTCGGGCTCTGTTTCGGGCTCTGCTTCGGGCTCTGCTTCGGGCTCTGCTTCGGGCTCTGCTTCGGCTGCCGGCTCCGCTGTCGGCGGCGGGGGTTTCGAGGGGGTGCTGGCGCATGCGAAGCGGGCGACGATGAGTGCCTACAAGCACGCGTACTTCGACCAGCGGGACCTGTTCGCGCTCGTCGACCGGGTCGGCGCCGAGCGGGGCGAGCGGCTGGAGATCGGCTGCTTCCTCAACGACCGCCGCGACCCTTCGGCCGGTGCGGGCCGCCCGGCCCCGACGGCGGGGGAGATCGCGGCGGCGCTGCCGGGGACGGTGTTCGACTGGACGGTCCGCCGGGACGCGCCGGGCTTCGAGCCGATGATCCTCGACGTCGAGGACACCCCGGGCGGCCTGCGCTGCACCGCGCACACCGACACGGCGCACATCTCCCCCGCCGACACGGCGGCGCTGCTGCACCACCTGGAGCGGGTCGCGGTCACAGCGTCAGGTGCGCGGCACGGCTGAGGCCGACCAGCTGCGTCATGTCCAGCGGCGGCTCGGGCCGGGTCGTGGTGACGGCGCCGTCCGCGCCCGTCTCGTAGTTCGCGGCCGAGACGCGGACGTGGACGCCATCGCGCCGGTACGCGTCGACGGTGCGCCGCACGGCGCCGCCGCCGAGGTCGGCCGTGACCCGGAGCACGACCGTGCCGTCCGCCTCCACGCTCCGCTCGCAGGTGCTGCCGGCGGCGCACCCGGCCCCGGCGGGCTCGGCCTCCTTCGACACCTCGGCGTCGACGCGGGACACGCCGGCGGCGTCGGCGACGACGACCGCCGCCACGAACCGGCCGCCGTCCGCGTGGAACGCCATCCCCCGCTCGCAGCTGATCGCGTCCTGCAGCGTCGCGCCCAGCAGCGCCTGGCGGAGCGGCTCGGCGAGCGCCGGCGTCAGCATGCCCTCGGTCACGGCCTCGAGCCGCCGGGCCGCGTCCTCCGCCTCGGTGCTCGCCGGCGGCCGGGTGGCCGCGCCGGTGGGCTCGCACGTCGCCGGCGGCTGCGCGGCGGCGCCGCCGTCACGGTCCCGGTCCACGACCAGCGGCACGACCGCCACCGCGACGACCACCACCGCCGCGACGGCCACGAGCAGCCGGGTCCTGGTCCGGTGGCGGCGCGCCCGGCGCACGACGGCGTCGAGGTCGACGCGCGACGGCGGGTGCGGCGGGTCGAGGCGGCGCAGTTCGTCGGTCAGCTGGTCCATGGCGACTCCTCCTGGACGGTCATGCGCTCCCGCAACGTGTCGAGGGCCCGCGCCGCCTGGCTCTTCACGGTGCCGGTGCTGCATCCGAGCTCCCGCGCGGTCTCCTCGACGGAGAGGTCGCAGCAGTACCGCAGCACGACCACGGCACGGCGGCGGGGCGGCAGCTCGTCGAACAGCGCCAGCAGCGACACCCGCTCGTCGACGGCGTCGCTGCCGGTCCCGCCGCCCACGGCCGGCGGCGGCTCGGGCATGACGTCCAGCGGCCGCTCGCGGCGCCAGGGGCGGCGGCGCTCGTTCAGCATGGTGCGCACCAGCACCCGCCGGACGTACCCGTCGACGTTCTCCGCCGCCGCCACCTTCGGCCAGTGCAGCAGCAGCCGGACCAGCGCCGCGGACAGCACGTCGTCGGCGGTGTGCCAGTCGCCGCACAGCAGGTACGCGACCCGGCGCAGCGCCGGCAGCCGTCCCGTCACGTACGCGCGATAACCCTCGACATCCGTTGCCACAACCACCTGACACCGACGGCGGCGTCCAGGGTTGCTCAGGATCCGCCAATGCGCCCTGTGCGCGGTCCGCTACTGCTCCTGCCTGCGATCCGCTGTTGCTCCCGTGCCCGGTCCGCTACTGCTCCTGCGCGCGGTCCGCTACTGCTCCTGCGCGCGGTCCGCTACTGCTCCTGCGCGCGGAGCAGGTCGGTGAACTCCGGGTATGACGAGTCCGACTTGGGGAGGATGCCGGCGGCGACCATCGCGGGACCGAGTTCCCGGCGCACGTCCGGGTCGTCGCACTCCAGGCCGAACTGGATGACCTCGGCGACGACCTCGGTCGTGCCGGCGCGGAAGATGGTGCCGCTGTCCACCTGGTACAGCCACGCGTCGAACCTGGGCTCGTCGCCGTCGACCACCCGCCACAGCCAGCAGAACCCGCGGAAGCCGGACTCGTCCTGGTCGTCTTCGGACAGCCGGGCCTCCGCGTCGAGGTCCTCGCCGTCGTACAGCCGGCCGGCCGCACGCAGCTGCTCACGCTCGACCGGGCTCAGCTCACCGGCGTCGGTGATCTCCCGCTCGTCCACGAATCGGCTCACCACGCCGCACAGCCAAGCGCACGCGACTTCCCGCGTCAACCACCCGCACCCGGCCGTCCGGATGAGACGGTGCGGCTCAGCGGTCGGCGTTCTCCCGCCGCGTCGCCGGGTTTTCGTCGCGGTGCAGGTGCTCCACGGCGTTGAACCGTTCGGGCCGCAGCCGCTCGCCGTCGGAGCGCCAACTGCTGATCGAGCAGTTGCCGAGCGCGCTGTCCTTGGCGAGCCGCATCAGGGCCGGCTCGTCGAGGCCTTCGACGAGGTACCGCACGAGCATGACGATCGCCTCGTGGCCGAACAGGACGACCCGGCCGCCCGGGTGCGCGGTCCGCACGTCGCCGAGCAGGGACCGCAGCCGCAGCAGCACGTCGGCCCAGGACTCGCCGCCCGGCGGGCGGTAGTAGAACTTGCCGAGCCGGCGGCGCCGGGCGGCCTCCACCGGCTGCCGCGCCTCGACGCCGCGGGTGGTGAGCAGGTCGAGGACGCCGAGCTCGCGGTCGCGGAGCCGCTCGTCGAGCACGGCCGGGACGTCCATCCCGGCCAGCGCCAGCTCGGCGGTCTGCCTCGTCCGCAGGTACGGCGAGACGACCGCCACCTTGGGACGCTCGTGCACGGGCAGCCCGGCGAGCCACCGCCCGACGGCCTGCGCCTGCTCGCGGCCGAGCTCGGACAGTGGGACGTCGGCGTCACGTTCCGGGATGGCGATCTCCTCGAGTCCACCGGCCTCGGCCTGCTCCGCAAGCACGTTGCCGGTCGACTGGCCGTGCCGGACGACACCGAGCCACTGAAGATCCACCATGTCGTCCCCTTTGCCCGCCTGGATTCCTTTCACACAAGGACTCTGACAAGATCGGACCTTCGGTCCTCGGGGGGTTGCGCAACGATGCTCGCGAATGCGGTGTTCACGGTCGGTGTGGTCCTGGTCGTGGCGGGTGTCGTCGGCTGGATCGTCGCGGGGATCCTCAACCGGGGCGGTTCCCGGGGCGCCGTCCCGCAGCCGGGCGAGATCTGGTGGGCCACCGTCCCGTACCGCGACGGCGAGGGCGAGAAGCGCCGTCCCGCGCTCGTGCTGGCGGGCGACGGCCGCTCGTACACCATCCTGAAGATCACCAGTCAGGACAAGAGCCACCGGCATGACCACATCGAGATCCCCACCCGCACGTGGGACCGGCGCGCCACGTACAACAGCTTCCTGGACCTCTCCGCGCCGTTCCAGCTCAACCGTCTGGACTTCGCCAACCGGGCCGGTGTCGCCGACCCGGCGACGTGGCAGCGGGTCGCGCAGCAGCACCGGGTCGGGATGCCGCTGCCGGCGGGTCGGAGCACGCCGTCGCCGGCCATCCGGGTGCTGAGCACCCTGGCGTTCGTGGCCGGCCTGCTCGCCATCTGCGCCGGCACGGTCGCGCCGTGGGTGAACGGGTTCCGCGACGAGCTGGCGACGGCGGCGAAGGGCGACATGCCGCTGCACGACGCCGGCCGGACCGCCTCCGACCAGGGCTCCTCGGGCCGCGCCTACGACAGCACCCTCAACGGCGTCCACTTCCCCGACTCGACCGGCTTCTGGGTCGGCTGCGAGGGCAAGCCGTCGGCGGTGACGTTCGCGCTGGACGGCAAGTTCAAGCGCTTCACCGGTACCGCCGGACTCGACGCCATCACACCGAAGGACGTCGTCGTCAAGCTGGTCGTCGAGGTCGACGGCAAGGACGCGGCGACGGTGTCCGTGAGCCGGACGACCTCCGCGCCGCTCGACGTCGACGTCACCGCCGCCCGCACGCTGACCCTGTCCGCGCTGCGCACGAAGGGCACCTGCGGCAACGCCACCCGCCCGTACGGCGCCGTCGGCGACGCGCTGCTGCACCAGTCCTGACCTCTTTTTGTCGTACCCCTCGGGCAGGATCCGGGTATGCACCTCGTCACCCGCGGCGCCGGCACCCCGGTGCTCGCCCTGCACGGCTGGACCGTCGACCACCGCATCATGTCCGGCTGCCTGGAGCCCCTCTTCACCCGCCGCCCCGGCTACCGGCGCCTCTACCCCGACCTGCCCGGCATGGGCCGCACCCCCGCCGGCACCGCCACCACCACCGACGACATCCTCGCCGCCGTCCTGACCCTCATCGGCACCGTCCTGGGCGGCACGCCGTTCCTCCTCGTCGGCGAGTCCTTCGGCGGCTACCTGGCCCGCGCCGTCGCCCGCGCCCTGCCCGACCAGGTCCTCGGCCTGGCCCTCATCTGCCCTGTCGGCCAGACCCTGGACCGCGACCTCCGGGTCCGCCCGCCGCACCAGGTGCTGCGCTCCACCCCAGGCCTCCTCGACGACCTCGACCCCACCACCCGGGCCGCCTACACCGACGGGGCCGTCGTCCAGACCCCGCAGACGCTGCACCGCTTCCACGAAGAGATCGCGCCCGCCCTCCAGCTCACCGACCACGCGGCGATCGCCCGCTTCGAGCAGCGCTGGCACCTGACCGAAGGCCCGGAGGGCCCGGAATTATTCGAACGCCCGACGCTGTTCCTGTGCGGCCGCCAGGACTCGTCCGTCGGCTACGCCGACCAGTACGCACTGCTCCCCCACTACCCGCGCGCCACGTTCGCCGTCCTCGACGTCGCCGGCCACAACCTCCAGATCGACCAGCCCACCCTGTTCGAGGCCCTGATGGACGAGTGGCTGGACCGCTGCACCACCGAGCCGCCCATGTGACACCCTCCGCACCCTGCTACCAGACCCGCCGAACCAGCACGCTCCACCCACGCCCCGCCCCGTGGTCCACCTATGTGCGCCCATCGTCGTCTGCCGGACAACGCCGTTGCAGGCACTGCCCCGTAGCGCCCAGCGACGATACGCAACCACGTGCTGCAACAGTCCAGCGACGCCAGGATGCCCCCCAGCGGCGCCACCCGGCCCGGCGGCGCCACCCAGCCCCGACGGATGGCGTCGGCACTGCTGCCAGCCGGCGCCACCTCCACCAGCGGCACACGCCCCCAGGACGACCAGCCGACGCCAACGGGCCCACGTTCGCAGCGCAACCAGCGGCCGCTACCTCCAGCAACGGCAGCCGGCAAGCGACCCCACGACGACCAGCCGACACCAACAGACCCACATCCGCAACGCGACCAGCGGCCGCCACCTCCCGCAACGGCCGGCGGCAAGCGACCCCACGACGACCGACCGACGCCAACAGACCCACATCCGCAACGCGACCAGCGAGCACTACCTCAAGCAGCCGCTGGCGCCGGCAACCTCAGGACGACCGGCGGCGACAACGGCTTACAACAGCGGGGCGCCGGCGGTGCTGTCACCGGTAGCGGCTGGCTGCTGACGACGGGCGCCTCAGGAGGGACCGGCGGCGAAAACGGCCCCGTCCTGCAGTGCGACCAGCGGGCGATACTTCGAGCAGCGGCTGGTGTGGCGGCTGACCACTGGCGGCGGGCGACCTCGTAGGACCGGCGGCGGCGATGGTCCACATCGGCAGCGCGGCCGGCGGGCACTGCCACCGGTAGCGGCTGACGGCGCGCCCGGGCGGGGCCACGAGGACCGGCGGCGTCGACGATCCACATCAGCAGCGCGGCGACCCGGGTGCCGTTCAGCAACGGCTGGCGGCAGTCGGCCCCACGACGGCCAGCGGCGCCGACGAACCATGTCGGCAAGGCGGACAAGGGTTGTCCAAACCTGCGAGCGGCCGAGGCATGAGCTCAGCCCGGGCACACTGCCAGTGATCCCGTGTGGTTTTGGTAGCCAGGGCTACCGGAACCGCACGGAATCATGAAACGACCACCGGTGGGCAGCACGGGCGCCGCGGAGATTCTCATGATCCGGAAGACTTTGTGCTGCTATGGCGACACAAACTCTTCCGGATCATGGGGAAGGCGGAGACACAGCACAGGGGGCGGGTGGCGGCCGGACGCCTGGTCGCCACCCGCCCTGGGCCCTGACCGTCGGCGTCGGTCAGGGGGGTTTCGGGGTCAGCCTGTGTAGACGCGGAACTCCGAGATCTGGCCGGCGGGCCAGCCGGTGTTGGCGGTGAAGTTCAGGCGCAGGTAGCGGACGCTGGTGGTGTTGGGCAGGGTGATGGTGACGGTGTTGCCGGTCGACTGGTTGAACGTGTAGGTGGTGGAGCCGACGATCGTCGTGCCGGTGGCGCCGTCGGTGACGGACAGCGTCTGGTTGCGGGTGCCCCAGTGCGACGGGAGCGTGAGCACGACGCGGCGGGCGGCGGTGGCGGCGCCGAGGTCGACCTGGAGCCACTGCGGCCAGGCGTTGTTGGCGCTCTCCCAGTAGGTGCCGGTGTTGCCGTCGACGGCGTTGCCGCTGCCGTACACCTGGGTGTGGCTGCTCTCCGACGTGGGGCGGCCCTGGGCCAGGTTGGTGTTCGTGTTCGGCGGCGGTGCGGTGGTGACGGTGACGGCGTTGGAGGCGCCGGACGTGTTGCCGGCCGCGTCGTAGGCGGCGACGGTGAAGGTGTACGAGGTCGACGCGGTCAGGCCGGTGGCGGTGAAGGCGAGCGTGCCGGTGGTGCCGATCGCGGTCGAGCCGGAGCCGTTGACGCGGGACACGCGGTAGCCGGCGACGCCGACGTTGTCGGTGGAGGCGTTCCAGGCGAGCGCGACGGTGGTGTCGGTGCTGCCGGTGACGCGCAGGTTGCCGGGGACGCTCGGCGCGGTCTGGTCCGGGCCGGTCGGGAACGGCACCGTGAAGCGGGTCGCGGTCAGGGCGACCTGGCCCTTCAGCATCCGGCCGCCGTCGTTGGTGAGGCGCAGGTAGTAGTCCGACGAGCAGGGGGTGCCGTCCTCGTCGAGGGCGCGCATCCCGGAGTTCGTCGGCTGCCACGCGGCGCTCTCGGCGGTCTTCGCGATCTGGTTGCCCTCGTTGAACTCGTCGAACATGGAGATGTAGACGCTCTGTACGCCGGCGCGGGTGTGGTTGTAGAACTGGCGCCACATCAGCTCGCCGTGGCGGCGGTGGCCGGCGGCGAGGTCGCCGGGGATGACGCACGGCTGGTAGTCGATGCCGCGGGCGTTGAGGTCGGCGAGGTCGGGCAGGACGCGGTTGGTGTAGAACCAGTCGGCGCCGTTGTTGTCGCTGATCCGGCCGACCATCCACGGCGAGATCATGTCGAACGCGTGGTACACGTCGATGAACCCGGCGCGGGAGTCGTCGGTGCCGAGGCGCCAGTGGGTCGGGACGCCGCCGATCACGTAGCAGCCCTGGCCCTTGAACCAGTTGATGACGTCGAGGCACTGCGCGGGCGTGAACGGGCGGCCGTCGTCGTTGAAGCCGAAGCCCCAGATGCACACGACGGGCTTGCCGTTCTGGCGGGCGTAGGCGGAGGAGGCGGTGTACGCCGACATCTTCGTCGTCCAGTCGGTCTTGATCTCCGACTGCATGGTCAGCCACCAGGTGACGTCGTACATGATGTAGAACTTGCGGCCGGTCGCCTCCGCGGCGGAGCGGACCTTGGCCGCCATCGCGTCACGGGTCGGTCCTTCGCCACCGAACGGGTTGAAGCGCTGCAACGCCGCGACGTCGCAGCCGTTCTGCTGCATCCAGCGGAAGTGGGTGTCCACGGTCTGCTGGTCGTAGGAGGAGAAGAGGTTGGCCGGCTGGCCGTTGCCCAGGTTGGCGAAGTTGGTGCGGTACCCGCGGGTGAAGTCGCGCATGTCGGGCCAGCAGGTGATCGAGCAGGCGCCGGGGGCGGGCGGCTGCGACCAGTTGGGGCTGTAGTGCCACCAGCCGTTGATCGGGGCGCCGTCGCCCGGGGCGGCGAACCAGCCCTGGTAGCCGACGGTGACCTTGCCGACGACGTCGCCGGGCGGGCTCGCGGCCTCGGCCGGTTGGGTGGCGGCCGCGATCGGCAGGGCGGTGGCGGCCGTCCCGGCGAGCGCGGTGGTGATGACGGAGCGGCGGGAAACTCCCATGTGGACTCCTCGGGTGTGCCCGTCGGGGCGTCCGGGGTCCCGCGTGGGCACGGTCGGCGGCACCGGCCCGATGGCGGTCGGGCCGGCGAACGGCACCGCGGCCCGTGCCGCGAATGGTGCTGCGACTGGTGCTCCGGGCTCGCGTTGCGGCTGGTGCTGACGACGGTGCGGCGGGACGGCTGACTGGCGACGGGGCGGGCGGGCGGGGGCTTGGATCGGCGGTGCAGCGGGCAGGCGGACCCGCGGACCGGCACTGAGCAGCCCACGCGGTGTCACGGCGCGGTTGGCGGTGCTGCCGATGTCGGCTTCTGGGCTGGAATCCTGCCAGCAACCCGCAGCGTCACGCAATACTTCGATGCAATCCCCGCAAGATTTCGACGATCATGAGGTGATCCAAGGGGGTCTCTTGACACGATCGTAAATGTGCAGCTCAGAGACGCATTGAGAAGGTTCTTCGCCTGTTGGGTAAGATCTTCGATGTGGCAGCCACAGCAGCGCAGCGCTTCGCGGAGATCAACACGCCGCACCCGCCGGCCGAGACGAAGATCCTCATGCGGCGGGCGGTCGTCCTCGGCGGCAGCATGGCCGGCCTGATGGCCGCCCGGGTCCTCGCCGACCACGCCGACGAGGTCGTCATCGTCGAGCGCGACGAAACCGACGTCAACGCCGGCCCGCGCCCGGGCGTGCCGCAGGGCAGCCAGGTCCACGCGCTGCTGCCCGCCGGGCAGGTGCAGCTCGACCGCTGGTGGCCGGACTTCACCGAGCGCGCGATCGCGGCCGGCGCCCCCGACGAGGGCCGCACCGACGCGAAGATCTTCATCAACGACGAGCTGCGCGTGACCACCGAGCCGCCGCCGGAGAAGCCGATCCTCATCACCACCCGCCCGTTCCTGGAGGCCCAGGTCCGCCGCCGGGTCCTGGAGAACCCGAAGGTCCGGATGGTGTACGGGCGGGCCGACGGCCTGCTGTTCGCCCCCGGTGAGGGTGGCGGCGTGGTCGGGGCCCGCTACGTCCCGGCGGCGACGGGCAGCCCGGCCACCGGAGCCGACGACGGCGGCAGCGGGGGCACCGCCCGTACCGACGCCGCAAACGCTGACGGAGGACAGGACGCGGCCGTCGAGCTCGCCGCCGACCTCGTCGTCGACGCGATGGGGCGGGCGAGCTCGCTCAACGACTGGCTCGAGGCACACGGCTGGCCCCGTGCGCCGATGCAACGCATGCCGATCAAGCTCAACTATGCGTCGGCCCTGTTCGAGCGCGACCCAGCGGTCAGCGACACGTGGATCGCGATCTCGCAGACCACGCCGGCGAAGGACCGGGTCGCCCGCATCGGCGGCATCAACTCCGTCGAGGGCAACCGCTGGATCATGCTGGTCGCCGGCTACGACGCCGACCGGCCCAGCCGCGACGTCGAGGAGTTCGCGAAGCGCTGCCGGCAGTACTTCCCGACGATGTTCGGCGACATCGCCGAGCACGGGAGGATGATCGGCAACGTCATCACGTATCACCAGGCCGACAGCCGCCGGCGCGACTTCGACCAGGTCGACCGCCTGCCGACGGGGATCGTCGCGGCGGGTGACGCGGTCGCGTCGTTCAACCCCGTGTACGGCCAGGGTATGACGTCCGCGACGCTGCACGCGTCGTGCCTCTCGGAGTGGCTGCGCACCGGGCCCGACCTCGCCACCGAACCGGCCCGCGGCTACTTCGAGCGGGTCCGAGTGGTGGTCGACGCGGCCTGGCAGGTGTCGACGTTCGCCGATCTCGGGCTGCCGCACATCACCAGCGGCCAGCCGCGCGGCTACAAGGTCATCAAGTGGGCCAGCGAGGTCATCCTCAAGGCGTCCATGACGGACTCCGTCACGAGCCAGAAGCTCAACCGGGTGACCACGATGCTGGACCACCCGAACGCGCTCGCCAGCCCGGGGCTGCTGCTGCGGGCGCTGCGGCTGAAGTGGTTCGGCGGCGCCCGCGCCTGACTCCGGGCGTCAGCTCATCCGGAGTCTCGTCCGGGGCTCCGGGGCGTCAGCTCATCCAGATGACGACGCTGTCGCCGTCGGCCGCGGCGGCGTGGAAGAACGCGACCAGGGTCTCGTAGGACGACCGCAGGTAGTCCAGGGACCCCGGCTCGTGCCAGATCATCGGGTACACGTCGTCGGCGGTCAGCGCCGCCGGCTCGTAGTGCGCGGCGAGGTCGGCGAACGGGGTGACGTCGAGGAACGCGGCGGCGGTCGCGACCTCCTCGGGGGTGAGCACCCGCGGCGAGTCGTAGCCCCACTGCTCGTCGGTGATCGGCACGCCGCCGCTGATCACGTCGACGGGCGCGTCGACCTGGGCGAGCAGGAACTCCAGCCCGCCCCACGCCTTGTCGACGTCGACGTGCGGCTGGTCGGTGATCTGGTCGTTCGCGGCGAAGTGATCGGTGCGCAGCAGGACGCGCAGGTCGGCCAGGTCGCCGTCGCGCAGCCGCGCGTACTGCGTGATCATGCTCATGAGGCGCGATCGTAGCCGAGCGCGCGGCGGGCCTCGCCGACCTGGCGTGCGACGGCGGCGGCGCCGTGCTCGGCGGCGAGCCGCTCCGCCCGCTCCAGCAGCGGCGGCACCTCGTCGTGCCCCCGCGCCGCCGCCTCCACCTGCGCCAGGGTCAGCAGGCTCGCCGCGACGCCCGCGTGGTGACCGGCCCGCTCCCGCAGCCGCGCCGCGTCGAGCAGGTGCTCGCGTGCCTCGTCGAGCCGCCCCGCCAGGTGCGCGGCGATGCCGAGGTGATGCAGTACCGACGACAGGGTGAGCGTGTCGTCCTCGGCCTTCGCGAGGACTCTCGCCCGTTGCAGCGCGGGAACCGCCGCGTCGTCGTCCTGGCGGACCACCTGATGGAAACACCCGATCCAGAACAGCGCCTCACCCTCGCCGCGCGCGTCGCCGAGCTGCTGGTAGAGCTGCGCCGCGCGGGAGAACAGCGGCAGCTCCGCCGGGTCCTCGACCCTGTCCTGCAGGAACCGGGCGTGCACGACCCTTCCGCGGGCCAGGGCGAGGTCCGCCTCGACCGCGTCGAGCTCGCGGTCGGCGGCGGGCAGCGCGTCGTGGTCGTCGCCGAGGACGCTCCGCTCGTACAGCTCCCGGGCCCTCGCCAGGCGGTGCTCCGCGCTCATCCGGCAAGCATAGGACCCGGTGGATCAGATCCGGCTCGTCAGATCCGGGCCAGCCGACGGGCCCGCACATGGCCGATCGCCAGCAGCGCCACGGTGATCGCCGCGAGGACTCCGATCGTGGGCCCGAGCCGCCACGTCAACGTGTCCGCCGCCCAGTAGGTGTCCAGCGGCGCCGGGAGGTGTACCGAGTTGTCGAGGATCACGACGACCGTCAGGACCGCGACGGCGATCGGCAGGCGCGGGTCCGCCACGACGCCGACGGTGATCGCGGCCAGCAGGGCGAGTGGGTAGAAGAGGCCGTACGCCGGGGAGTAGTAGAAGCCGGTGACCAGCGTGTACCCCAGCCACATCAGCAGGCCCACCGGCGCGGCGACCAGCCAGACCGCGGAGATCCTGCGCCGCTCGGGGCTCCGGTCGGCGATGCTGAGGCCGACGAGGACGACGAACGCGGTGAGCAGCAGGTGCGAGACGCCGTCGGACGCGAACGGCACGGCGGTCCACAGGCCCGTGAGCACGGTCGCGGTGACCGTCCGGCCCGCGAGCAGCGCGAGGATGGCGCCGGCGCCCAGCGCTGCCGTGAGGACCCCCCAGACGACCATGGTCGACAGGTAGACGTCGAGGCGGATGTCGTACAGGAAGTAGAGCAGCGCGAGGAGCGACTGCGCCTGCAGGACCAGGGCGCCGATGCGCAGCCCCTCGGACCAGACCGCGCCGGCGGTGCGGTGGCGCCGCAGGCCGAACCGCTCCTTCGTGCCCTGCACCAGGATGCTCGCCGCCTCACGCGGGCTCGGCGTCCGGCGGCCGGGCTCGGCGGCGTCGAGCAGGGTGCCGAGCATCTCCTCGCCACGCCCGGTCCGCCACGCCTTGGGGTACGCCCGCAGCAGCGCCTCGTAGCGGCGGGCGAGGACGGCCTCGGGGCCTTCGCTCGTGCCTTCGCACATGCCGGCCTGGCTGTCCGCGCTCGTGCCGGGCTCGTCGCCTCCGTGGCGGCGTGCGCTCATGTCGGCCTCGCCGTCGGGTGTGGGCGTGCCGGACTCGCCGGCGGGTGTGGGCGTGTCCGCCTCGTCGTGGGCGGGTGTGGGCATGCCGGGCTCGCCGGCGGGTGTGGGCGTGTCCGCCTCGTCGTGGGCGGGTGTGGGCATGCCGGGCTCGCCGCCCCCGTGGCGGCGTGCGCTCGTGCCGGTCTCGCCTGCGCCGGGCTCGTCGTTGTGGTGCGGGGTGCTCATGCGGGGCTCACCGCCGTGTTGATGGCGCGGCGGCGGGCCGTCGCGTTGGTGACGACCTTCGCGGCGGCCGCGAGCCGGGCCGCCTCCTCCCGCAGGGCGGCGCCGCCGTCGGCGGTGAGCGCGTAGTAGCGCCGGGCCCGTCCGTTGACGATCTCCTCGCTGACCACCTCGACCAGGCCCGCTTCGGCAAGCCGGTCCAGCACCGCATACAGCGACCCGGCAGCGAGCCGAACCGACCCGTCCGACAGTGCCTCGACCCGCTTGATGATGACGTATCCGTGCAGCGAACCGTCCAACAACGCGGCGAGCACGAAGTAGCTCGGCGATCGCAGTTGTATAGTCATGTGAGAAGACTATCCGTGTCACGTGTCCATCGCAAGCAACTCATCCACGCAACTCGCTGTCAGGCGCTCGGCTGCCTGGTCGACGGCTTCACCCTCGCCGTCCTCGTCGCTCCACTGTGGACTTTCAACCCGGGCACTCGGCGTGAGGCCCTGACAGGGGGAGATCTCTCGAAGTCCGCCACCACCGCCGCCCGCCGATACAACCGGTGAACCCGATGCCGGGCAGTTCCGGGTGTTGGGCAATGCGGCGGGCGGCGGGGCGGAGTTTCATCGGGCGCGCCGGCGTTCGTGGTTCGGTGCGGCGCGGCAGCTGCACTGCGGCGCGGCATCCTCGCTCAGGCGCGGCAGGCTTCGCTGCCGTGTGACGGCGGCCCTCGCAGGGTTCAGCCGATGATGCGGCGCCCGGCGTAGAACGCGTAGACCTTGGCGATCCGTACGTGGTCGCCGGGGTGCGGTGCATGGATCATCATGCCGTCACCCAGATAGATGCCGACGTGGCCCGAGCTGGGGAACACCAGGTCTCCGGGCTGCAGTTGGGCCCGGGACACCGACCGTCCGCGGCCGATCAGGCCGCCGGTCTGGTGCGGAAGTTTGATGCCGGCCCGGGCATAGCTGGCAACGACCAGCCCCGAGCAGTCGAACGAGTTCGGCCCGGCCGCGGCCCACACGTACGGCTTGCCGAGCTGCGCTCGGGCGTACGCCAGAACAGCGCTCACAGACCCGGCGACGACCGGCGTCTGCACCTGCGGCACCGCGGGCTTCTTGGGCTTCGGCTTGGGTTGCGCCTGGCTGGTGGCCTTGACCTTCGGGGCCTTCACCACGGCTTGGACCGTCTGTGCGGTCTTGACGACCGGCCGGACCGGCGGGTTGCGCCGCTCGAAGAACCGGTCCGCGCGCAGCACCGGTGCGCGTGCGGCGAGCTGTTGCGGGATCTCGGCGGCGGCCGGTTGACGACTGGCGGCGGCCGAGGTGGGTGCGGGCAGTACGACGGCGGACAGGACTATGGAAACCGCGACGAGGCGGAGAACTGAGGACAGAACGTGCTCCAACGATAGGTCCAGGACTCAGCTGTGCATCCTGTGGCCGCGCCAGCGCGACCCGCCCTGCGACTGAGGCAAGGGCATTCCAGGAACCTGGACGAGACCGAACTGTTGTCAACACCCGGAATGAACCGCGGTGTAGTTCGGAACCTATGGCGTCGAAACGAGATCATCGACCGCTCATCATCGATCTCACACGCGATGTCACCCCGCATTCCGGCGCGTCGGAGCGGTACCGACGACAGCGACGGCAGGCGATTTGACCATCGAGGACCGTGACGTCACGGAGGCTCCAGGGACGCGAAGGGCGCGCGCCGCCAGAGGCAGCGACCGGCGGCCAGCCCGCTTCGCCGCTGGTCAGGCCGTATCGTCGGCGGTCAGCCCGGCTCGTCGGCGAACAGGCTGGGGAGGTTGACGACGATGCCTTCCTGGCTGCTGCGGGCGATGACGACGACCACTTCTTCCGCGCCCGGGTTCTCCTCGCGGTGCGGCACGAACGGCGGCACGAAGATGTAGTCGCCCGGCTCGGTCTCGATCCTGACCTCCCGGCCGCCCTCGGCGAACACGAAGACCGGATGGCCGGACACGACGTAGATGGCGGTCTCGGCCTCGCCGTGGTGGTGGTCGCCGGAGCTGGTGGCGGGGGCGACGTGGGTCTGGCCCATCCAGACCTTCTCCGAGCCGACCGTCTTGCCGGAGACCGCCTCCAGGCGGGTCATGCCGGTGGTCTGCCGGGTGTCGCCGCTGAGCTCCCTGCCCTTGATGTGCCGCAGCGGCGCGTGCCAGCGATCCTCCATGCCGCCCCTCCTTCGCCCCCTCAAACCCTACCAAACACCTTCGATATGTTCATTACGCTCATCTTTGAGTCTTTTAGTCCGTTTTGTCGTTAAGGTCACCAGTGGCCGGGCACGACGCCCGGCCGGACGGGAGCGACGAAAGCATGAACCGCAGGAGTCTGCTGCTGGGCGCGGGCGCGGTCGGCCTCACGGCCGCCGTCGGCGGCGCCGCGATCGCGGTGGCCGCACCGGAGGACACCGAGGCGGGCCGGCGGCCCCAGCCGCTGCTCACCTGGGAGCTGACCGGCGGGTTCGTCCCCGCCGGCTGGACCGCACTGCGCCCCGCGCGCCTCGCCGCCTACGAGGACGGCACACTCATCGCCGACGCCACCCGCCGGCTGAAGGTCAACCAGGGCACGCTGCGCTCGCTGCGCAACCACGCCATGCTGGTCCTGCGCGACCCCGCGAACTCCCGCCGCCGCCCGGGCGCCCCGATGATCGCCGACGTGCCGTCGACGGTCTTCACCGTCCGCGGCAACGGCCGGCGCTTCCGCGCCCAGTACGAGGGCCTCGAGGAGACCCGGTCGGACAGGGCGTACCCGCAGGCGTCGTACTCCCTGCTGGACCACCTGACCCAGCTGCGCGACCGCACCCTGCGGACGGGTTCGTCCTACCACCCTGACGCGGTGCGGCTCATCGCCGTCAAGCTCGACCCGGCCCAGCAGCCGTCGACCCCACCGCCGTCGACCCGCCCCTCCCCCGTGACCCAGTGGCCCGCGGACGTGCCGCTGCCCCGCCTGGGCAAGGACGAGTTCGTCGCCCAGCTCGACCTCCGCGGCCGCCAGGCCCGCGCCCTCCTGCGCGCCCTGCCCCACCCCGACCCGTCCAGCTGGCCGGTCCTCACCACCCCGGACGGCACCCGCTTCCAGGTCAACCACCGCTTCCTACTCCCCCACGAGTGAGCACCAGCAGCCGGTTTGAGCGGCACTGAAACACAGCGTAGGGTGGTGGTGACGCCATCGAAGATCAATTAGGTTGCTGTTGGTACGGTGCTTAGGTAAGCAGGCGCCGCACCCGCCGAAGTCGCGTGATGGGGTCGCGGGTCGTCGCCCTGCCCGTTCGCCACCCAAGGGCGACGAACGGCCGGTCCGCCACCCGCCCGCACTCAGACCCCCGCCCGCGAAGGCCACGCGCCTGGCACAGCGGGCGCGCGGGGCACAGCGGGCGCGGGGCACAGCGGGCAAGACAGGCCGCTGACGCGAGCACAGCGGACGGGGACCGTCGGCACGGGCGCAGCGGGCAGGACGGGCCACAGGCGGGGCACCGTCGGGCCATGACACGGGGGTCCGCCGTCGGCCGTGGCGCGAAGCTCACCGTCCGGCTGTAGCGCGCGGAGCCAAGCGTCGGGCGCGGCGCGGGGTCCACCGCCGGGCGTGACGCGGGTCCACCGTCGGCCGTGGCACCGGGCCCACCGCTGGGCCGTAGCGCGGTGCCCAGCATCGGACGTGACGCGGGTCCACCGCCGGTCCGCCGTCAGGCCGCCGGTCCACCGTCAGGCCGCGGCGCGGAGCTGGCTGTCTGGGCGTGACGTGAGGCTCAGCGTGGGGCTGCGGCGGTGACGCCGTGGACGACGGTGGTGATCAGGCGGTCGAGGGTGGCGTCGACGGACTGGGGTAGGCCGAAGCCGCCGGAGGTGTGCAGGACCGCGAAGCCGTGCATGGCGGCGCGGGCGATCCGGGTGGCGTGGACGAGTTCGTCGTCGGCGAGGCAGCAGCCGCGCAGCACGGCGAAGCACACCTCGACGAACCTGTCCGCGGCGGCCGTGACCGCCGGGTCGGGGTCCGGGGCCTGCGGGAGCAGCGCGTAGCGGTGCGGGTGGGTCATCGCGTAGCGGTGGTAGGCGCGCATGAGGGCTTCGAGGGCGGTGTCGCCGCCGAGGCCGAGCACGGCAGCGGTGGCGATGGCGGTGAACTCGTCGAGGAGGCGCACCGCGAGGAGGTTGCGCAGGTCGGTGAGGCTGCCGACGTGCTTGTACAGCGACGGCGTGGCCACCCCCGTCCGGGCCGCGACCGCCGCGAGGGTCAGCGCCGCCGGGCCTTCGGCGTCCACGAGGGCCAGCGCGGCGTCGACGACTGCATCCCGGCTCAGGCCCGCCCTAGGCATGGGCCGCGTCCAGAAGGGCCAGCGCCGCGGCGGCGTCCCGGCTCAGGCCCGACCTAGGGGCCGCGTCCCGGCCGGCGTCGACCGCATGCCGCCTCAGTCTCGCCCAGACATGGAGCGCATCCCGGCTCAGACCAGCCCTGGAGGCGTCCCAGCCCAGATCAGCCCGAGGCACGTCCCAGCCCAGACCGGCCCCGGGCAGGTCCAGGCCCAGACTCAGGCCCGACCTAGGCATAAGCCGCGTCTGGCTCAAGGGCGGCCTAGGCATGGGTGGCGGGCTGGTTGAGGAACGCGAGGACGGCCGAGGCGGTCTCGGCGGGGAACTCCGAGTGCGGGTAGTGGCCGGCGCCGTCGATCATCGTGGCGGTGGCGCCGATGCGGGAGGCGACCAGGGTGGCCTCGGCGGCGGGGTCGGGGAAGTCGGGGTCCTTGGTGCCCATGAGCACCAGGGCAGGTGTGCGGACCTCGCCCATGCGGGCCTCGCACACGGACACGTCGGCGGCGAACATCGACCGCAATGCTGCCATACGGCCGGGCTCGGCGAGGTTCGCGGAGAGGGCGGCGCGCTCCGCCTTGTGGTTCGCGGGTTTGCGGGTCTTGAACAGGCTCGACCAGTACAGCATCCACAGTGGACGGAAGCGGCCGACGGCGGCGATCGCCAGGCGCATCACGGGGTTCGGTGCGGGCATGACCCTGGCGAACGGGGCGCAGAGCACGATCGCGCGGAAGAGCGAAGGGGCCTCGGCGGCGGCCCAGACCGCGCTGGCGCCGGTGTAGGAGTTGGTGAGCAGCACGGCAGGGCCGGCGTCGAGGTGGCGCAGGAGCGCGACGGCGTCGCGGGCGATCGCCTCCGGTGAGTAGTCGGACCAGACGGCGTCGGAGGAGCCAGCGCCGCGCAGGTCCATCGTGACGACGCGGTAGCCGGCGTCGACGAACAGCGGCCGGATCAGCTCGTACGTCATCCGCGTGACGCCCATCCCGGGCAGGCACAGCAGAAGCGGCCCGTCGTTGCCGCTGTCGTCGTACCCGATGCGGCCACCCTCAACAGCGAAGCTAAGTTCCATAGCTTTAAAGCTAATGCCATTAGCCAACAAGCGCAAGACCCCGGGGCTCAGGCGATCCCCGCCGCCTTGCACGCCTCCGCGTAGGCGCCCGCGCACAGCGCCGAAGGCGTGACGAAGCCGTCCTTCACCACCGTGGACGCGATCGTGTCCCTGGTGACGGTCACCGGGTCGAGCAGGATCGACGGGACCTGGCCGGCGCCGTTGTCGACGCTCGCCGGCACGGACGGCCGCCTGCCGCGCACCAGGTCGTTCGCGAGCGCCGCCGCGGTCTCGGCCTCGGTGCGGATCGCCTTGTAGACGGTCATGTACTGGTCGCCGACGAGGATCCGCTGCAGCGCCGCCGTCTCCGCGTCCTGGCCGGTCACCGGCACCTGCGGCAGGCCCGCGGCCTTCATCGCGGCGATCGCGGCGCCCGCGGTGCCGTCGTTCGCGGCGTACACGCCGACGATCGTGCGGCCCCGGAGGGTCGGCAGGGTGCGGGCCGTCCACGCCTTCGCGTTGTCGGGGTTCCACTCGGCGGTGTCGGACTCGGCGGCGACGCGGACCTTGCCGTCGAGACCGGCGTGGGCGCCCTGCTTGAACAGGGTGGCGTTGTTGTCGGTGGGTGAGCCGTTGATCCACAGGATCTCCCCCGCCGCCGCCTTCGGGCCGAGGGCCTCCAGCAGCGCCGCCGCCTGCAGCGAGCCGACCTTCGCGTTGTCGAAGGAGATGTAGTAGTCGACCGCGGTCTTGAGCACCAGGCGGTCGTACGAGATGACCGGCACGCCCTTCGCGGCCGCCGCGGAGACGATCTGGCCGGCGGCGACGCTGTCGACGGGGGTGAGCACGAGGACCTTGGCGCCCTTGGCGAGCGCGTCCTGCGCCTGCTGGAGCTGGGTCGCGGCGTCCTGCTCGGCGTTGCGGTAGTCGACCTCGCAGGCCGGGCACAGCTCCGACAGCTTCTGCGCGAAGTAGGGCTGGTCGCCGGCCTCGTACCGGCTGGCCTTGCGCTCCGGCAGCAGCAGCGCCACCCGCGCCGACGGGCCGCCGTCGCCGGTCTTCAGCGCTTCCGTGCATCCCGACAGCGAGGCAACAAGACCCGGCAGCAGAGCGACAAGAACCGCGAGGAGAACAAAGCGCCGCATGACGTCCTCAGTACGTGAAGCGCGACACGAGGCCGCGCATGTCGGAGGCCATCCGGGCCAGCTGGTCGACGGCCTCGCCGGTGCTGGTGACGCCCTCGTTGGTGGACCTGGTGGCGTCGGCGACGCCGGAGATGTTGGTGGCGATGTCGACGGACCCGCCGGCGGCCTCGTCGACGCTGTGGCCCATGGTGCGGGCGGTGACCGCCTGCTCCTCGACGGCGGCGGCGATCGAGTGCTGGTACTCGCTCATCTGCGCGATGACCTCGCCGATCTGGCTGATCGCGTTGACGGCGTCCTCGGTGTCGAGCTGGATCGCCTGGACGCGCTTGCCGATGTCGTCGGTGGCCCGGGCGGTCTCGCGGGCGAGGTCCTTGACCTCCTGGGCGACGACGGCGAAGCCCTTGCCGAAGTCGCCGGCGCGGGCCGCCTCGATCGTCGCGTTGAGCGCGAGGAGGTTCGTCTGCCCGGCGATCGACGTGATGACCTTGATGACCTCACCGATCTCGCCGGAGGAGGCGCCGAGCTTGCCGATGGTCTCGTTGGTCGTGGCGGCGATCGAGACGGCGGTGGCGGTGACGGTCGCGGCGTGCGCGGTGCTGCGGGAGATCTCCTCGATCGCGGTGCTCATCTCCATGGCGCCGTTGGCCACGGCGGCGACGTGCTCGCTGACCTCGCCGGCGGCGCGGGCGACGAGTGAGGCGCGGGAGTTGGCGTCGGTGGCGCTGGTGTCGATCTGCCGGCTGATCGCGGTGAGCTCCTCCGCGGCGGCGGACAGCGTCGCGGAGTTGTCGCCGAGGCTGCTGACCGCCTCGCGGGTGCTGGCGGTCGCCGCGTTCAGCGCGCGGGCCATGTCGCCGACCTCGTCGCGCTGCGGGATGTCGGCCTCGGCGGTCAGGTCGCCGGCGGCGACGGCGGTCAGCACGGCGTGGACGCGGCGGATCGGCCGGACGATGAGCCCGGTCAGGTAGCGGCTGAGCAGCATCGCCGCGGCGAGCCCGGCGAGCAGCGCGACGATCATGGCGATCCGCGCCCGGTTGTAGGCGTCGGCGGCGTGACCGGCGCCGGACCGGCCGCCGGCCTGCTCGTAGGCGAGCAGGTCGGTGAGGGCCGCCATCGCGTTCGCGGAGACGGTGGCGCCGTCGCCGAGGTACGCGGCCTGGAAGCCGGGGATGTCACCGGCGGAGACGAGCGGCAGCAGCCGGTGGTCGCGGATGTTGCGGAACGCGCCCCACCAGATCTCGAAGCGGGCGAGCAGCTGCCGCTGCTTCGTCGTCGTGACCGTCGACCGGTACGCGGCGAGTTCCTTGTCGACGGCGGCGTCGGAGGCGGCGATGCCGTCCTGGAACGCCTTGCTGGCCACGGGCCCGTTGGACAGTGCGAGGTTCGCGACGTCGCCCTGGACCTTCATCGCCGACTGGCTCATCGCCGCGAGGTGCGACGAGGGCACGAGGTTGTTCCGGTACAGGTCGCCGGCCTTGGCGTTGACCTCGCCGAGGCTGCTGACCCCGACGCCGAGGACGACGGCCCCGACGGCGCAGCACACCAGCACCAGCAGCAGGAGTTTCCTGGCCACCGGCTGGTCGGCCAGCCACTGCCGTTTCGAACGCTGCGCCTCTGCACGCTCCACGGGTTCACCGATCGGCGGCCATACGTCCCACCTGAGCGAAACCGGTCACGACCAAGGCAGCCGAAGAACGCCTCACAGCGCGCGGCGCAGCCACTCCTCCACGCCCGCGACGTGGATCGTCGCCCAGGAGCGGGCGAGCTCCGGCTGGCGGGCGCCGATCGCGTCGACGATCGCCTGGTGCTGCTCGCGGGTCCGTTCGGCGGCGCCCTCCTGGGTGAGGCCGCGCCAGATCCTGGCCCTGGTCGTGGGGCCGGACAGCCCGTCGATGAGGGAGCACAGCACGGCGTTGCCGGAGCCGGCCGCGATCTGCCGGTGAAACTCCAGGTCGTTGGCGACGAGCGCCTCGATCGTCGGGTCGTCACCGAGCTGGTCGAGCACCGTCTGCAGCTTCGCGACGTCGGCGGGGGTCATCCGCTCGGTGGCGAGGGCGGTCGCGGCGGGCTCCAGGATCCGGCGGACCTCGAGGAACTGCAGGACGGTGTCGTCGCGGTGGAAGTCGACGACGAAGCTCAGCGCGTCGAGGAGCAGGTCCGGGGCGAGGCTGGTGACGTAGGTGCCGTCGCCCTGCCGGACGTCCAGGACGCGGATCATCGACAGCGCCTTGACCGCCTCGCGCAGCGAGTTGCGGGACAGGCCGAGCCGCTCGGCGAGGTCGGCCTCCTTCGGCAGCCGGTCGCCGGGGCCGAGCTCACCAGAGGTGATCATGCCCTTGATCTTGTCGATCGCCTCGTCGGTCAGTGCCATGTTTCCCTCATGGATTCCTCCGGGGCGACTGTACGCCCGCCGTGCCGGTGTCCAGCCGGTAGACCGCGGCGGCGGTCCCGGCGAAGATGGCCGCGCGGCCGGCGTCGTCCGTGTCCAGCAGCAGGTCTCGCATGGTGTCGAGGACGCGCCGGTACGAGGCGGCGAGCAGGCAGACGGGCCAGTCCGACCCGAACATGAGCCGTGCGGGTCCGAACAGTTCGACGGCGGCCCGCACGTAGGGGGCCAGGTCCGCCGCGGTCCAGGCGGTCCGGTCGGCCTCGGTGACCAGCCCCGACAGCTTCGCCGTGACGTTCGGGCACCCGGCCAGGAGCGCCAGGTCACGCCGCCACGGGTCGAGCCCGCCGGAGCTGATCGCGGGCTTCCCGAGGTGGTCCAGCACGAACCGGACGTCGGGCAGGTCCCGGGCGAGGCGGGCCGCCTCCGCGAGCTGGTCGTGCCGGACGACCAGGTCGAAGGCGAGGCCGGCGGCGCCGATCGCCAGCAGCCCGTCGCGGACGTCCGGCCGGTCCAGGTAGCCGGCCGGTTCGGCCTGCACCTGGGCGCGCAGCCCCACCAGGTGCTGCGCGCCCGGCAGTTCCCGGTACCGCCCCAGGGGCAGGTCCACGGGGTCGGCCCAGGCGACCACGCCGGCGATCGACGGCGTGTCGAGGGCGTGCCTGAGCAGTACCGCGGCCTCGTCGGCGGCGCAGCGGCCGCCCTCGACGAGGACGGTGCGCGACACCCCCGCCGCGGCCAGCTCGGCCTCCAGGTCCGCGGGGGTGAACGTGCGGCGGATCGGGGCGAGCGAGGGGTCGTCGAGCCAGGTGTACCCGCCGTCGAGGTCCCACAGGTGGTGGTGCGCGTCGATGACCGTCACAGCAGCCCGGCCTCCCGCAGCGCCGGCCACAGCGACGCGGGCGGCGGGGTGCCGGCGAGCGCGGCGTTGCGGCGCACCTGGTCCGGGGAGTCGGCGCCGACGACGACGGCGGTGACGGCCGGGTCCGTGGCGGCGAACGCGAGCGCCGCGGCCGGCAGCGTCGTGCCGTGCCGGTCGCAGGCGGCGGCGAGCTCGCGGGCCTTCGCGACGAGCGCGGCGGGTGCGGTGGCGTACTCGTAGGGCAGGTCGGCGCGCGGGTCGGGCAGCGCCAGGAGCCCGCTGTTGAACACGCCCGCGTTGTACACCTGGACCCCCGCCGCCTTGCACGCCGGCAGCAGCCGCTCCTCGGCGGTCTGGTCGAGCAGCGTGTGGCGGCCGGCGACGAGGACGACGTCGGGGGTGCACTCGACGACGACGCGGGTCAGCACCGCGGCGTCCTTCGACCCCGCGCCGATGGCGCCGACGACGCCTTCCGCGCGCAGCTCGGCGAGGGCCGGGAAGCCGGTGCGCAGCGCGACCTCCGGGTGCTGCTCGGGGTCGTGCAGCAGCGCCACGTCGATCCGGTCGAGGCCGAGCCGGGCCAGGCTGGCCTCCAGGGAGCGGCGGATCCCGTCGCGGCTGAAGTCCCAGACCCGCCGGTGGGTGGCGGGCACCACGAACCCTTCGGTGTCCATGCCGCCGGCGTAGGACGGGTCGCCGACGAGGAGCCTGCCGACCTTGGTGCTGACGGTGTACTGGTCGCGGGGGCGCCCCCGCAGCGCCTCGCCGAGCCGCCGCTCCGACAGGCCGAGCCCGTAGTGCGGCGCGGTGTCGAAGAGCCGCACCCCGGCGTCCCAGGCGGCGTCGACGGTCGCGTGCGCCCGCTCGTCGTCGATCTCGTGGTACAGGTTGCCCAGCTGGGCGCAGCCGAGCCCGAGCCTCACGCCGGGGGTCGCAGTCGCAGGCCGTGCATGCCGCCGTCGACGGACAGCACGGTGCCGGTGGTCGCCCCGGCGAGGGGGCTGGCGAGGTAGGCGATGGCGTGCGCGACCTCCTCGGCGCTGACCAGGCGGCCGGTCGGCTGGCGGGCCTTGAGCGCCGCGAGCTCCGCGGCGGGGTCCGCGGCCTGGTCGAGCAGCCGGCGCACCCAGGGCGTGTCGGCGGTGCCGGGGTTGACGCAGCAGACCCGGATGCCTTCGCGCACGTGGTCGGCGGCCATCGCCGCGGTCAGCGCCTGCACGGCGCCCTTGCTGGCGCTGTAGAGGGCCCGGTCGGGCAGGCCGGCGTGGGCGGCGATCGAGCAGGTGTTGACGATCGCGGCGTGCGCGGAGCGGCGCAGGTGCGGCAGCGCCGCCCGGCTCACCCGGACCAGGCCGACGACGTTGACGTCGAGGACCTGGTGCCATTCGTCGTCGGGGTTGCTCTCCACGGTGCCGATGGCCCCGATGCCCGCGTTGTTGACCAGGATGTCGATGCCGCCGAGGCGTTCGGCGGCGGCGGCGATCCCGGCCCGCACGGTCGCGTCGTCGGACACGTCGGCGGCGATGCCGATCAGCGGCTCGGGCAGCCCGCCGGGGCGCAGGTCGAGGCAGGCGACGCGGGCGCCGCGCTCAGCCAGGTGCAGCGCCGTGGCGAGCCCGATCCCGGACGCGCCCCCAGTGACGACGGCGGCGAGCCCGTCGAATTCTCCTCGCACAAGACCCCCAATACATCGGAGGTCTGATGTGTATCAGGCACAAGCCACGAAACACAAGGGCTGGCGTTTCGAGATTCATCCGATGACATCGGTAGCGAGGGTCGGGGCGTCCAGCGCGTCGGGCAGCGGGCGCGGACGGTGCGTCAAAACCGGCGGGACGTGGACCGACACGTCGACGGCGGCGGCCAGGATCAGGGCGAGGGCGATCGCCGTCGGCCGGCACTCGGGGACCTTCGACAGGCACAACGCGCACAGTTCGGCGATCTCCGGGGGCATGCCCGGGATCGGCGGCAGCGCCTCCGGCGGGGTGAACCGGTGCGCGCGCAGGACCTGCTCGTCGGTGCTGGCCGGCCACGGGATGCGGCCGGTCAGGCACTGGTAGAGCAGGACGCCGAGGGCGTAGACGTCGGTGGCGGTGCTGGCGGGCCCGGTGTCGAGGCGCTCCGGGGCCAGGTACGCGGGAGTGCCGAACACGATCCGCTCCGACGGGTGGCCGACGGGGGCGGCGACCCCGAAGTCGAGGATCTTCGCGCCGGCGGGGGTCAGCACGACGTTCGCCGGCTTCACGTCGCGGTGGACGATGCCGTGCCCGTGCGCGGCGGCGAGGCCCGCGCCGACCTCGGCGCAGATCCTGACCGCGACCTGCCAGTCGAGGGGGCCGGCGCGCATCGCGTCGACGAGCAGCGGGCCCTCGACGAGCTCCATCACCAGGTACGCGGTGCCCCGGCCGCCGCGGCGGGACGTGCCGAAGTCGTAGACGGCCACCACGTTGGGGTGGGCGAAGCGGGCGCCGGAGCGGGCCTCGTTGCGGGCGCGGTCGAACGCCTCGGGGTCGGCGGCGTGCTCGGGGGTGAGCAGCTTGACCGCGACGTCCCGGTCGAGGACGTCGTCGTGCGCCCGCCAGACACTCGCCATGCCGCCCTCGCCGAGTTTCGCGCCGAGGTGGTATCGCCCGCTCAAGCACCGCATGTGTATTCCATGCCCGCTTCACCGGCGAACCACACGGCAACGACCTGGGCAACCGCGCCGCAACCGCCCGCGGGTGCACTCGAACGTAACCCGATCACCGAGCGGAGGCGCGCGTGCACACGACGAGATGGGTGCTGCTCACCGCCGGTGCGGCCGGGATCACCGCGTCGGCGGTGACCGACGGCCGGCTCGGGCGGGTGATCTGGCTGCTCACGGCGCTCGTGTGCGGGTCGCCCCTGCTCGCGCGCATGTGGCGGGAGCGCGGCCGGGACCGCGGGCCGTGGCGGCTGGTCGCGGCCGGGTTCGCGGTCCGGCTCGGCGCCGACCTGGCGTGGGGCGCCGAGGGGCTGGGCAAGGGCACGGTGCCGTTCCCGTCCTGGAACGACATCGGCTACCTGGCGTCCTACGGGCTGCTGATCGCCGGCCTGATCCGGGCGGCCGGCGGGCGGGCCCGCACCGCCCTGCTGGACGCGTCGATCATCGCGGCGGGGCTGGCGCTCGTCGACTGGATGATGCTGCTGCACCCGTACCTGCACCACGCCGACCCGGGCGGGCCGGTCGCGACGGCGCTGGCGCTGCTGTACCCGGTGTGCGACCTGGTGCTGTTCGCGGCCGGGGTGCGGGTGCTGTTCGCCGGTGCGATGCGCGAACCGGCGAACCGGCTCGTGCTGCTGGCCCTGGGCCTGCTACTGGCGGCGAACTTCATCTTCTTCGCGCATGCCGCGACCGGCGCGACCCGGTCGGTGGCGCTGCTGGACAACGTGCTGTGGCTGCTGTCGTACCTGGCGCTGGGCCTCGCCGCCCTGCCGCGACGGCGGCCGGCCACGCAACCGCGGGAGCGGCAGCCGCAGGTGGACGCCGAGGTGGCCGCCCACCCGCGGATCCTCATGTTCGCCGGCGCCGCGGTGATCGGGCCGGTCGCGTTCGTCGTGCAGCGGGGCACCGCCGGCAACGACCACCTGTACGTGCCGGCGCTGCTGTCCGCCGCCCTGTCGCTGCTGCTGGTGCTGCGCCTCGGCGGCCTGGCCAGGGTCGCGCAGCGGCGCTCCGGCGAGCTCGACGCGCACGCGGGCGAGCTGGAGCGGCGCGGGCGGGAGCTGTCCGACGCGCTGGTGGAGCGCGAGGCGCTGGAGCACCAGCTGCGGCACGGCGCCCTGCACGACCCGACGACCGGCCTGGCCAACCGGGCGCTGCTGACCCAGCGGATGGAGTGGGCGCTGACCCGGGCCGAGCAGGGCCGGCACGCGCTGATCCTGCTGGACCTGGACCGGTTCACCGACGTCAACGACGCGCACGGGCACGCCTTCGGCGACGAGGTCCTCGTCGCCGTCACCGCCCTCCTACGGCGGCTCGCCGCGCCCTCGGACACGCTCGCGCGGCTCGGCGGCGACGAGTTCGCGCTGTTCGTCGAGGACGTCGAGCAGCTGCGGGCCGCGCACCTCGCCGAGCACCTGCGGGCGGAGCTCAAGGCGCCGCTCACCGTCGGCGGGCGGGCGGTGCACCTGACGGCGAGCCTCGGGCTGGTGCACCTCGCGGCGAAGGCCGCGCCCCGCGACGCGGTCGCCGACGCCGAGCTGGCGCTGCGGGCGGCGAAGCGCGCCGGGCGGGACCGGGTCAGCGTGTACCGGCCGGAGCTGCGCACGGCCCGCGAGACGTTCACCCGCATCAGCGCCGGGCTGCGGCACGCGATCGACCGCGGCGAGCTGGCCGTGCACTACCAGCCGGTGGTGGAGCTGCCGTCGGCGCGGATCGTGGCGGTCGAGGCGCTGCTGCGCTGGACGCCGGCGGGCGGGCCGGTGCCGCCGCTGGATTTCATCCCCGTCGCCGAGGAGACCGGGATGATCGTGCCGATCGGCGCGTGGGTCCTGGAGCAGGCGTGCCGGGACGCGAAGGCGTGGCACGACCGGCACGGCACGTCGCTGACGGTGAACGTGTCGGTGCGGCAGCTCGCCGAGCCCGGCTTCGCCGAGCAGGTGCTGCGGACCCTCGCCCGGACCGGGCTGCCGGCGTCCGCGCTCGTCCTGGAGATCACCGAGTCGGTGTTCGTCGGGGTCGCCGACGACGCGGCGCCGCTGCTCGCCGCCCTCGACGGGCTGCGCGAGCACGGGATCCGGGTCGCGATCGACGACTTCGGCACCGGGTACTCGTCGCTGTCGTACCTCACCCAGCTGCCCGTCGACATCCTGAAGATCGACCGGTCGTTCGTGCCGGCGGACCCCGCCGACGCCGCGGGCGGCGACCACGCGTTCACCCGTGCGGTGCTGCAGCTGGGCACCAGCCGGCAGCTGCCCGCGATCGCGGAGGGCATCGAGACCCAGGAGCAGGCGCGGCTGCTGCACGACCTCGGCTGCCGGCTCGCGCAGGGCTACCACTTCGCCAAGCCGGGGCCGGTCGCGCAGGTCGAGGCCGCGTTCCTGCGCCTCAACCCGGCGCTGACCCCGTGATCGGGCACCTGCGGCGCGACCGTGCGCTGCTCGCGATCGCCGCGGCCGCGGTGGTCGTCGTCGGCTGCCTGCTGACCGGCGCCGGCGGGGTCCGGCTGTTCTGGACCGTGCTGCCGGTGTCCGACCTGCTGATCTGGGTGTTCGCGCGGCGGGTCGCGGCGATGCCGCAGCTGCCGGGGGAGGCGCGCCGGTTCTGGCGGCAGGCGTCGAACGCCGCGGTGTTCTTCGTCGCCGGCGACCTCAGCCAGACCGTCGTCGCGTGGACGCATCCGGGGCCGGCGGCGGCGGTGCCGAACTCGTTCCAGGCGGTGGCGATCCTCGCCGGCGCCGGCTGGCTCATCTGGGTCATGCTCAGCCACCCGGCGCCCCTGACGACGCCGCGGTTCTGGCTGGACGCCGGGTCGGTGATGATCGGCGCGGTGGTGCTCATCTGGCTGCTGCTCCTGCCGCAGGCCGGCGGCTCCCCGGTCGCGCTGCTGCTCGGCACCGTGATCATCGCGTTCGCCGCGTTCGCGGCGGTGAAGCTGGTGCTCAGCGGCAACGCGCCGCTGAGCGTGCTGGCGGCGGCGCCGATGGTGGCCGCGGCCGTCATCCAGGGGTTCGTCGGGTCGCTCGTCCCCGCCGACGGCCGGCACCTGCGGCTGCTGCTGGCCGCGCAGGTGCTGCCGGCGCTGCTGCTCGCCGTCGCGCCGCGGCTGCAGGAGCACTCGGTGCGGCTGGACCAGCGGCGGTCCACGCAGCGGACCCGGCGGCCCTACAGCCTGCTGCCGTACACGACCCTCGCCGGGCTCTTCGCGGCGCTGCCGGTCGTGCTGCGCGACGGGCTCGGCCCCGACGTGTGGCTGCTGCTCGGCGGTCTCGCCGCGACCACCGTCCTGGTGGTGACCCGGCAGCTGCTGGCGTTCCGGGAGAACGCGGCGCTGCTCGCGGAGCTCGGCGCGCAGCAGGAACGCTTCCGGTCGCTGCTGGCCCACTCGACCGACATCACCTCGGTCGTCGACGCCGCCGGCGCGCTCACCTACGTGACGCCCGCGACGGAGCGGCTGCTGGGCAAGTCACCCGCGGCGGTGCTCGGCACGACCGTCATGTCGCACGTGCACCCCGACGACCTGCCGGTGTTCGCGGCGGCGATGGACACGCTGCGGGCCGCCCCGAACGCGTCGGTGAGCTACCAGGTGCGGTACGCGCACGCCGACGGCTCGTGGCGGTGGCTGGACGTCGTGAGCCGCAACCTGCTGCACCTGCCGAGCGTCGGCGGCTACGTCAGCAACGCCCGCGACGCCACGCAGGCGCGGCTGCTGCAGGACGAGCTGCGGCACCAGGCGACCCACGACGGGCTGACGGGCCTGGCGAACCGGGCGCTGTTCGACGCGCGGCTCGCCGCCGCGGCGGCGCCCCCGGCTGGCGACACGGCCGGTCACAAGGCCGGCAACACGGTCGCGGCGGTGCTCCTCGTCGACCTCGACGACTTCAAGATGATCAACGACACGCACGGGCACCACGCCGGGGACGCGGTGCTCGTGGCGGTCGCGGAGCGGCTCGCCGCCAGCGTGCCGGCCGGCGGGACGGCGGCCCGCATCGGCGGCGACGAGTTCGCGGTGCTGCTGCCGGGGTCCGGCGCGCGGGCCGCCGAGGCCGTCGCCCGCAGGTTCCTGGACCTGCTGGACGTGCCGGTGCCCGTGCAGGGCCACCGGCTGCTGGTGCGGGCGAGCGTCGGCGTCGTCGACGGCGACCCGGAGGCCGCGGAGGCGCTGCTGCGGCGTGCCGACGCCCGCATGTACGCGGTGAAGCGCGAGACCCGCCTGGCTCAGATGTCCTCGTCGAGCTGAGTCGCCCGGCGCGGCTCGCGGACCAGCTGGCCGGTCGAGTCGACCGCACCGTCGTCGATGCGCCCGCCGCGCTGCTCGTGCACGGCGCGGCTCTGCGCCTGTTCGTACTCGCGCCGCGCGGCCGCCCTGGCCTGGCCCTCTGCGCTGTCGGGGTCCACCCCGGTCGGGTCCTGTGCGTTCATGACATCACTCCCAGCGGTCGGCGTGACTCCCAGCGGTTGGCGTGAGGAGGGTCACCTTACCCATACCTCTCCGCGCTAATCCAGCCGTACTTCGCCACAGCGCTACGTTTGGACGGTTGCCTGCCATACCGTTCTGAGGAGAGCCAACCGCATGTCAGAGCAGACCAGCGTGCACGCCGCGGCGGCGGCCGGGACCATCGACCTCGGCGGTGACCTGACCGTCAACCGGCTCGGCTTCGGCGCCATGCGCGTCACCGGCACCGGCATCTGGGGCGACCCGCCGAGCCGAGCCGACGCGGTGGCGGTGCTGCGCCGCGCCGTGGAGCTCGGCGTCAACTTCATCGACACCGCCGACTCCTACGGGCCCGACGTGAGCGAGGAGCTGATCGCGGAGGCGCTGCATCCCTACGCCGACGACCTCGTGATCGCCACGAAGGGCGGCCTGGAGCGGCCGGGGCCCGGCGAGTGGACGTCGAACGGCGACCCCGCGCACCTGCGCCGCGCGCTCGACGGGAGCCTCCGGAAGCTCCGGCTGGAGCAGATCCCGCTGTACCAGTTCCACCGGCCGGACCCGAATGTGCCGTTGGAGGAGTCGGTCGGCGCGCTGGTCGAGCTCAAGGACGCCGGCAAGATCCGCCACATCGGCCTGTCGAACGTGACGGAGGAGCAGCTGCGGGTCGCGCAGCGGCTGACCCCCGTCGTCTCGATCCAGAACCGCTACAACGTCGACGACCGCGGCTCCGAGTCGCTCGTCGACCTGTGCGAGCAGGAGAGCATCGTGTTCCTGCCGTGGGCGCCGATCCAGAACCTCGACGGGGTGACGGCGGTCGAGGAGATCGCCGCGCGGTACGGCATCACGACCCGGCAGCTCGTGCTCGCGTGGCTGCTCGCCCGGTCGCCGGCGATGCTGCCGATCCCGGGGACGGGGTCGGTGGCGCACCTGGAGTCGAACGTGGCGGCGGCGTCGGTCGCGCTGACCCCGGCCGAGGTCGCGACGATCACCGCCGCCACGTCCTGAGGCTCACCCTGCAATCCCGGTTCGCGGCCCAGGACGCTCCGCTGGCCGCTCACGCGCCCAGGTCGGCTGCCCGGTCGGCGGGCACGACCACGTACTGGCGCAGCGACAGGTCGCGGAAGGTCACCGGACCGCGCGGCCCCGGCACCCGGTCGATGTTGATGCCCGTCTCCGGCAGCGCGAGGAGCTTGAACCCGTCGAGGAGGCGGGTGGTCGCGTTCCAGAAGGCGCCGGTGCCGGCGTAGGCGGCGAGGAACTCCCGGGCGGCGGCGGTGGACTCGGTGACGATCCCCGCCGCCAGCCCGGACGTCTCGTCGTTGGCGATGCGGGCCGCCTCCTGGACGCCGGAGACCGGGGCGATCGTGACGGTCGCCTCGCCGGCGGAGTCGAGGGCCCACTCGTAGCCGAGGGCGTGGCTGTGCGGCGGCAGCGACGCGGCGATCGCCGGGGTGCGGGCGGCGAGCGTGTCGACGACGCCGGGGACGGTCGCGTCCCAGATCGCCTGGTGCACCAGCAGCAGGTTGAGCCGGTTGCACACGCCGAGCCGGTCGAGGCCCGCGTCGATGAGCGCGGCCGCCTTGGCCGGGTCGGCGGCCTCGTCGAGGTAGAGGACGCCGCCGCCGTCGGCGTGGGCGAGGGTGCGCACGCCGTGCAGGGCGGCGCGTTCGGCGAGGCTGCGGGTGCTGTCGCCGCTGCCGCGGAGGATGACGAGCGGGATGAGGCCGGGCTGCGACACGAGCGCCTCGGCGCTGTCGCGGCCCTTCGCCCGCACCAGCTGCACGGCGGCGGGGTCGAGGCCGGCGTCGGCGAGGGCGGGCGCGACGACGGCGTCCATGAGCGCGACCGCGGACGCGAGGGCCGCGGAGCCGGTCCGCAGCACCCCCGCGTTCTGCGACTTGACCAGCTGCGACGCGACGTCGACGGTCACGTTGGGGCGGGCCTCGTAGTTGGCGCCGATGACCCCGACGGGCCGGCGCCACTCCTGCAGGACCAGGCCGCCGTCGAGGGTGCGGATGGTGCGCTGCGCCGGCTCGGCCTCGACCTCGGCGAGGATGTCGAGCTGGGCCGCCATCGCGGTCAGCCGGGCCTCGTCGAGCTTCAGCCGGTCCAGCAGCCCGCCGCTCATCCCGCCGGCCCGCGCCGCCGCCTGGTCCTCCTGGTTGGCGGCGAGGATCGCGTCGCGGGCGCCGCCGCCGAGGCGGCGGGCCATGCCGCGCAGCGCCTCGTCGATCGTCTTGGCCGGCGCCGCGGCGAGTGACGGCGCGGCGGCCCGGGCGGCGCGGGCAGCCTCGGAAACGGCCTCGGACGACGGCGAAGCGGACACGCGGCACTCCCGGGGAACGACGACTGGTGAAGCCCAGATTCTAGAGCGTCACCGTTTCCGGGCCTGGAGGGTGTACGTCTGCGGCAGCCGCCACGGCCGGTCGGTGAGGCGGTGTTCGCCGTGCTCGTCGGCGGTGGTGCGGCCGGGCAGGGCGTCCCACGGCGCGCTGTCGTGCTCCCGCAGCATGGTGAGGTCCAGGCCGGCGTCCATGACGGCGGTGACGATCTCGCCGAGGCCGTGGTTCCACTGGTGGGTGGTCGTGTTCTGGAAGACGGTGTCGGTCTCGACGTACGTGCCGTCCTCGTCCCACACGAGGGGCTCATCCCGTTCGAAGTACGCCTGGTCGATCGCGAGGAGACCGTCGGGCCGGGTCTCGTCGACGGCCCACAGCATCGGGTGGCCCTCGCGGATGAACAGCCGGCCGCCGGGCTTCAGCAGCGCGGCGACGACCCCGGCCCAGCGGCGGACGTCCGGGAGCCAGCAGAGCGCGCCGATGCCGGTGTACACGAGGTCGAAGGCGCCCGGTTCGAGCACCTTCGGCGCGTCGTACACGTCGGCCTCGACGTAGCCGACCTCCGCCCCGGTCGCGGCGGCCAGCGCGCGGGCCTCCGCCAGGGACGCGCCGGAGAAGTCGAGGCCGGTGACCGCCGCGCCGAGGCGGTGCAGCGACAGCGTGTCGGTGCCGATGTGGCACTGCAGGTGCACGGCGCGCAGGCCGCGGATGTCGCCGAGCCGCGGCAGGTCGAAGCGGACGACGTCGCTCAGGAAGGCGGGGTCGTCGAGGAACCGCTGCCGGGAGTAGCCGGGCGACGCGGCGTGGGCGGGGGCCCGCTCGTCCCATTGGGCGCGGTTCAGGTGCAGGTAGTCGGTCACACGGTCGAACCTGCCACGCCCGCCGGCGCCCGGACAGCGGTTTTCCCCGGCCGCAACCACACCGCCGCGAGGACCAGCAGAGCGACGCTGACCAGGGTGTACGTGTCACCGACCAGTCGTTGCACGCCGTGCCAGGTGGCGGGGTCCTCGATGTCGGGAAGGTGCCACAGCAGGCCGCGCGGGGCGGCGACCCGGTCGCCGCGCCCTTGCATCGGCCAGGCGAGGAAGGCCATCGCGAGCAGCCCGGGCAGCCCCGCGGCGAGCCACCGCAGCCGGGCGGGGACCTGCGCCACGACGGCGGCGGTCGCCACGAGCACCGGCACGATCCAGGCGTAGTGGTACGTCCACGACACCGGCGAGACGAGCAGCCCGGTGAGCGCGGTGCAGGCGACGCCGGCCAGTTCCTCGCCGCGGAGGTGGGCGGTGCGGGCGACGGCGAACCCGAGGACCCCGACGGCGGCGGCCAGGGCGTAGTAGACGGCGGCCGAGCCGGTCCAGCGTTCGGCGAGGGTGTGCAGCGACTGGTCCAGCGACCCCCCGAGCGCGCTGTCCTGAGTGACCCGGCCGGAGCTGGCGAACATGCCGGTGAACCAGTACTCGGCCGAGTCCCGCCGGTCGGTGGCGAAGCCGAGCAGCGTCAGCGCGGCGAACGTCCCGGCC
The DNA here is from genome assembly GCF_040674675.1 of Dactylosporangium sp. NPDC049742. Taxonomy (NCBI): domain Bacteria; kingdom Bacillati; phylum Actinomycetota; class Actinomycetes; order Micromonosporales; family Micromonosporaceae; genus Dactylosporangium; species Dactylosporangium sp. NPDC049742. The sequence goes on from NZ_JBFANF010000009.1 coordinate 202,024, forward strand.
GCCGTCGCGGCGGCCCGGAACCGGCGGGTGATCAGCAGGTACACGATGAAGATCCCGGGCACGAGCTTGGCCGCGGTCGCCACCCCGACGGCCGCGCCCCGCAGCCGGTGCCCGTCCGGCAGCGCGAAGTCGGCGAGGACGAGCAGCACCAGGATCATGTTGATCTGGCCGTCGTTGAGGTTCGCCTGGACGGGCTCCAGCCACAGGGCGCCGGCGGCGAGGGCGAGCGCGGCGCCGGCGACGCCGGGCCCGCCGCGCAGCCCGGCCATCCGGAGGCTGAGCAGGCAGACGCCGACGAGCGAGGCGACGGTCAGCGCGTTGAGCGCGACGAGGGCGTGGGCGCTGCCGAGCCGGGACAGCGCGTCGAAGGCGAGCAGGGTCACCGGCGGGTAGGTGAACGGCCAGTGCCCGGCGGTGAACGCCAGGTCGTAGACGTGCGCGTGGTGCCGGAACGCGGCGCCGGCCTGCACGTAGACCTCGATGTCGCGGTCGTCCAGCTGCGCGCCCTCGATCCTGGCCACCTGCAGGTAGCTGGCCAGCGACACGACGAACGCCAGGGCCCCCGGCAGGGCCAGCCAGTTCGGAACGTTGCGCTGCACGGCCGCAGCGTGACACACCGGGGTGCCGCCGCGACGCCGCCCAACGGACGGGATCCGCGGGTCGGCCGGGCGTCCGCCGCCAGCCGTCCGGCCGGTGCCGGCGTCACCCTTCCCGGCGTCCGGGTGGTGGATCATCCGTCCCGCTCACCCCGGTCGATGGTACGGATATGAACCGTGCCACGTTTCGCGCGGTTCCGGCCCGCCGCGCCGATAGGACAGCGTCGGACCGGCGACGCGACGGGAGGTGTGGCGCATGCGTTCGCGTGAGACCGTGGTCGTCGCCGTCCTCACCGCCGCCCTGCTCGTCGTCGTGCTCCAGCACCCCGGTGCCTCGTACACCGGCTGGGCGACGTGCGTGATGACCTTCGGTGTCGGGCTGCGCTGGCTCCAGTCGGCGGGGCCGGCGCGCGGGCGGATGCGGATCGGGCTGCGGCTGCTCGCCGCCGGGTTCATGGTCTGGTCCGGCGGGCAGCTGGCGTGGCTGGCCGACGCGCCGCAGCTGGCGACGGCGACGTTCAACTCGGCGATGCTGCTCATGGCGGCCGGCGCGGCGGGGATGGCGGCGACCCGCCGTCTCGGCTCGGTCCGCGCCGTCCTCGACGGGCTCATCATGGCCACCAGCCTGTGCTTCATCAGCTGGGCCGTCGCGCTCGGGCCGCTGTACCGGGCGAGCGACGGCGGGACGGCCGCGTACGGCGCCGCCACGTACCCGCTCGGCGACGTGCTCATCGGCAGCATCACCCTGCTGATGCTGTACGAGACCCGCGGACCCCGCCGCCGTTCGGTGGCGATCGCGGCGGCCGGGCTGCTGACCGTGTTCGCCGCCGACACCGCCTACGCCTCGCAGGTGTTCGCCGGCACGTACCGGCCCGGGGGCATCACCGACCTCGGCTGGTTCCTCGGCTTCGCGATCGTCGGAATCGGCGCGCCCCGGGCCGACGAGATCGACGGCACCGTCTCCATGGTCACCGAGGAGCGGACCTGGGACCACCTGCCGTACCTGCCGTTCGGGGCGGCACTGTGCGTCGGCGTCGGCGAGCTCGCGCTGGGCGGCGGCCGCGTCGACGGCGTGCTGTTCCTGCTCATGATCCTGATGACGGTGCTGATCCTGGTCCGGCAGGTCCTCGCGCTGCGCGACAACCGGCTGCTCAACCGGCGCCTCGCGGAGCTCGTCGACGACCTGCGCCACCGCGCCTACCACGACCCGCTGACCGGCCTGCCCAACCGGGCGCTGCTGCTGGACACCCTGGAGCGGCGGCTGGAGACGGGCCGGCCGGTGGCGCTGCTGTACGTGGACCTCGACGGCTTCAAGCCCGTCAACGACACCCACGGCCACGAGGCCGGCGACCGGGTCCTGGCCACGATCGCGGCGCGGCTCGCCGGGTGCGCCGGCGACGCGGTCGTGGCGAGGATGGGCGGCGACGAGTTCGCGCTGCTCGTCCCGCCGGCCGCCGCCGAGGACCTGGCGGCGCGGGTGATCGCCGCCGTCGGCGTCCCCGTCCCCGTCCGCGGCGCCACGGTCACCGCCGCGGCGGGCGACGGCAGCCCCGATCCGGCCGCCACGGTCACCGTCGGGGCGAGCGTGGGGATCGCCGTGGGCGGCACCGGGGCCGGCGACCTGATGCGCCACGCGGACGTCGCCATGTACGCGGCGAAGCTCCGCGGCCGCAACCGTGCGGTCACGTTCACGCCGCGGCTCGAACCGGTGGCACCACTGACGACGGCGTCTGCCGCATAATCGACGGTCGTGGACGTACGCGACACGGTCGAGGCGGTCTTCCGGATCGAGTCGGCCCGGCTCGTCGCCGGGCTGGCCAGGATCGTGCGCGACGTCGGCCTCGCCGAGGAGCTCGCCCAGGACGCGCTGGTCATCGCCCTGGAGCAGTGGCCGGTGCGCGGCGTGCCCGACGACCCCGGCCCGTGGCTGATGGCGACGGCGAAGCACCGCGCCGTCGACGCGCTGCGCCGCCGCGCCAACCACGACCGCAAGCTCGCCGTCATCGGCGTCACCGACGTGACCCTCGACGAGGAGCCCGACGTCGACGACCACGTGCGCGACGACCTGCTCCGCCTCATCCTGACCGCCTGCCACCCGGCGCTGACCACCGAGTCGCAGGTGGCGCTGATCCTGCGGACGCTGGGCGGGCTCAGTACCGCCGCCATCGCCCGGTCCTTCCTGACCACCGAGGCGACCGTGTCGCAGCGGATCCTGCGGGCCAAGCGGGCCCTCACCGGCGTCGCGTTCGAGCTGCCCGCCCCCGCGGAGCTGCCGGCCCGGCTGACCGCCGCCCTCGGCGTGATCTACCTGATCTTCAACGAGGGCTACTCGGCGTCCGCCGGCGACGACTGGGCCCGCCCGCAGCTGTGCGAGGAGGCGATCCGGCTCGGCCGGGTCATGGCCGGGCTGCTGCCGTCGGAGCCGGAGGTGCACGGGCTGTGCGCCCTCATGGAGCTGCAGGCCGCCCGGATCCCGGCGCGGACGGCGGCGGACGGCTCACCGGTGCTGCTCATGGACCAGGACCGGCGGCGGTGGGACCGGCTGCTGATCCGCCGCGGGCTGGCGGCGCTGTCGGCGGCGGAGACCCTCGGCACGCTCGGGCCCTACGGGCTGCAGGCCGCGATCGCCGCCTGCCACGCCAGAGCGCCGCGCCCCGCGGACACCGACTGGGACCGCATCGTCGCCCTGTACCGGCTGCTCGCTCACGTCGCGCCGTCCGCAGTGGTACGGCTGAACCTCGCCGTCGCGGTCGGCATGGCCTCCGGCCCGTCGGCGGGCCTGGCCCTGCTCGACGAGCTCGACGGCGCCCTGGCGAGCTACCCCTACCTGCCGGCGGCCCGCGGCGACCTGCTCGAACGCCTCGGCCGCCACGAGGAGGCCCGGGCCGAGTTCGCCCGGGCGGCGGCCCTGACCCGCAACGAGCGCGAGCGGAGCCTGTTCCTGGCTAGGGCCTCAGCGTCCTGAGGATCCGCCCGAGGGTCTCGCGGTCCTCGGCGTCGAGGCCGGCGAAGAAGCGCTCGGCCTCGGCGTGCCGGGCGGCGCGGATCGCCTCGGCGGTCGCCTGCCCGGCGTCGGTGAGCGCGACCAGGGTGGCGCGCCGGTCCGCCGGGTCGGGGCGCCGCTCGACCAGGCCGCGCTCCTGCAGCCCGTCGACGACCTCGGTGGTCGAGCGCGGCGCGATCCGCAGGTGGTCGGACAGCTCGCTCAGGCGCATGACGCCGTGCCGCATGAGCACCGCCACCGCGCGGGACTGCCCGGGCGTGATCCCGATCGGCTCGAGGGTCTCGTGCGTCATGTGCCGGAGGCGGCGGGCCACGCTCCAGAACACCTCGGCGAGACTCTCGTCACCGGACCGGTCGGCATCTTTCACGGGAATACGGTAGCAGGGGTTGGTGTTGTTGCCTCATAGTGAGGTAACCTCACCATTACCCGAAAGAAAGCGAGTCCCCTTGGAACCCCAGCACCGGACCCGGCCGCCGCGCGAGATCAGCACCGCTGACAAGGCCCGCGCCAAGAACGTCTCCCTGGCCCGCATCGGCCGCCTCTTCACCGCGCACCGCGCCCCCCTCGCCACGGTCGTCGCCATCATCGTCGTCTCCTCCGCGCTCGGCGGGGCGACCCCGTTCCTGCTCCGCGAGGTCATCGACGTCGCGCTCCCCCACCGCGACACCACGCTGCTCGCCTGGCTCGTCGCCGGCATGGTCGGCGTCGCCGCCGTCACCTCCGCGCTCGGCGTCGTGCAGACCTGGATCTCGACCAAGGTCGGCCAGCAGGTCATGCACCGGCTGCGCACCGACGTGTTCACCCACCTGCAGCGCCAGTCCGTCGGGTTCTTCACCCGCACCCGCACCGGCGAGGTGCAGTCCCGCATCACCAACGACATCGGCGGCATGCAGAGCGTCGTCACCTCGACCGCGACCTCGGTCGCGTCCAACCTGACCACCACCGTCGCCACCGCGGTCGCCATGGCCGCGCTGTCGTGGCGGCTGTCGCTGGTCTCCCTCGTCGTGCTGCCCCCCGCGATCTACGTGACCCGCAAGGTCGCCGGGATGCGCCGCGACATCACCGCGCAGCGCCAGCGGGAGCTCGCCGACCTCAACGTCACCATCGAGGAAGGCCTCTCCGTCAGCGGCGTGCGCCTCAGCAAGACCATGGGCGCCGGCGCCGCCGTCGTGGACCGGTTCACCGCCTCCTCGACCCGGCTCATCGACCTGGAGCTGCGCTCCGAGCTCGCCGGCCGCTGGCGGATGGCGTCCATGAACATCATCTTCGCGGCCATCCCCGCCGTCATCTACCTCAGCGCCGGCCTGCCCCTGACCGCCGGCTCGCTGAGCATCGGCACGCTGGTCGCGTTCACCGCGCTGCAGTCCACGCTCTTCCGGCCGCTCATGGGCCTGCTCGGGGTCAGCGTCTCCATCGCCAGCAGCCTGGCGCTCTTCGCGCGGATCTTCGAATACCTCGACCTGCCCGTCGAGGTCGACGACCCCGCCGACCCGGTGCCGCTGCCCCGCACCACCACCCGCGGCCACCTGCGCTTCGAGGACGTCACCTTCACGTACCCGGGCAGCGACGCCGCCGCCGTCGCCGGGGTCAGCCTCGACGTGCCCGCCGGCACCTCCCTCGCCCTCGTCGGCGAGACCGGCTCCGGCAAGAGCACGATCGCGTCGCTCATCGCCCGCCTGCACGACCCCACCGGCGGCCGGATCACCATCGACGGCGTCGACCTGCGCGACGTCCGCCTCGCCGACCTCGCGGCGGTCGTCGGCGTCGTCAGCCAGGAGACGTACCTGCTGCACACCACCATCCGCGAGAACCTGCGCTACGCGAAGCCCGGCGCCACCGACCTCGAGGTCGTCGAGGCGGCGAAGGCCGCGCAGATCCACGACCTCATCACCCGCCTCCCCGACGGCTACGACACCATGGTCGGCTCCCGCGGCTACCGCTTCTCCGGCGGCGAGCAGCAGCGCATCGCGATCGCCCGCACCCTGCTGCGCGACCCGCGCGTCCTCGTGCTCGACGAGGCCACCAGCGCCCTGGACACCGAGACCGAGCGCGCCGTCCAGCGCGCCTTCGACACCCTCGCCGAGGGCCGCACCACGATCACCATCGCCCACCGCCTCTCCACCGTCCGCGACGCCGACCAGATCCTCGTCGTCGACCACGGCCGCGTCGTCGAGCGCGGCACCCACACCACCCTCCTCCAGGCCGACGGCCACTACGCCGCCCTCGCCGCATAATTCGGTGACATCCCCGATGCGCCCACCGCCCCGGCGGGCGCACATTGGATGCATGGGTCGATTCCTCGCAGCGGCCGCCGCCGTCATCGTCGGGCTGTTCGTCGTCGGCGCGCTCGCCATCTGGCTGTTCAAGGTGCTCATGAGCGTCGCGTTCTACCTCATCGTCGGCGCGGCCGTGGTCGGCGGAGGCATCTGGCTCTACAACAAGGCCCGCCGCGGCCTGAGCAGCGGCGGCCGCAACCAGCGCCGCATCGAGGCCTTCCTCGCCACCCGGCGCGGCCGCATCCGCTGACACCCGCCGCACGCCGGTGCGCGCCACCGCCCTGCCGGTGCGCCCTCACCGACGCGCGGCTTGTGCCGCCCCGCATCCGCCTGCTCCCGACGTACGGCCTGGGTCGACGCGCAGGGCCCGGGCCGACGCGCGGGTCGCTAGCCGACGTGCAGGGTCGGGTCGAGTGCCAGGGTCGTCGCGGCGAGCGCCAGGAAGCCGATCGCCAGGGCGAACTGGGCGGACAGGTCGGCGGCCCGCAGGTGCGTGTAGACGGCGCAGACGAAGAACAGCACGAGGCCCGCGGCCGCGGCGGTGCCCAGCACCTCGGGACCGGCGAGGCCGGCGAGCAGCCCCGCGGCGCCGGCGAGCTTCAGCGTGCCGATCGGGAACGCCAGCCACGACACCGGCACGCCCGCGGCCGCCATGCCCGGCAGGATCGGCCTGAAGCGCAGGACCGCGCAGGTGCCGGAGAACAGGTTCGCCGCGGCCGTGACCAGGGCGACCGTGACGTATGCGGCGCCCATGTCAGAACGCGTCCGCGTGGTCGGCGACCCACGTCGCGAACGGGGTCGCCGGGCGGCCGAGCACCTCGTCCACCACGCCGGTCGGCGGGTGCTGCGGGGCGGCGAGGTGGCGCTCGTAGCGCTCCATGAGCGCCCCGGCGAACCGCTCCGGCAGGCCGGCGACCGTCAGCCGCCACGCGGCGACCTGGGCCGGCACCTCCTCGAAGGTCAGCGGGCGGCGCAGGACCGCGCCGATGGTCGCGACCTGCTCCCCGTGCGTCAGCGACTGCGGGCCCGTCAGCTCCAGGACCCGCCCGGCCAGGGTGTCGTCGCGCAGCGCCCGCGCCGCGACCTCGGCGATGTCCCGCTCGTCGACGAGGGACTCCTCGAAGGCGCGGAACGGGTACCGCACCGTCGCGCCCGCACGGACCTGCGGGCCGAACGCGCGGGCGGTGTTGCCGGCGAACGCGGCGGGTCGCAGGCACGTCCAGGCCAGGCCGCTGTCCCGGGTGGCGAGGTCGAGCTCCTTGTTGCGGTCGCCGGCGTACCGCGACGGCTGCTGGTCCTCGGGGTCACCGACGTTCATCGCGGTGAGCGCGACGACCCTGCGGACCCCGGCGGCGCGCGCGGCGGCAAGGATCGCGGGCGCGTCCTCACCGGCGACCCGTGGGTGCAGGAACAGTCCGGTGGCGCCCGCGAGGCCGTCGCGGACGTCGCGGACGCAGTCGGCGCCGGCCAGCGGGGCGCCGCGGGTGACGGCACGGACGGGCTCACCCGCCGCGGTCAGCGTCCGCAGCAGGTGCCGGCCGATGGCGCCGGTCGCGCCGGTAATGAGGATCATGAGGGTCCCTCCCGGGTATCGTGTCATCGACAACCAATATCGTATGGATCTCATAATATTTGGATCCGGGATCGAGATGGTATGAGTTCCGTATCACAGTCGCGTGACAACCGGCAGCGGCGGCGCTCCACGACCGCGATCAAGGAGTCGCTGCGGGAGCTGTCGATCCAGCTGTCGCTGCTGAACCACCAGGTCGGCGGGCGGCTCGGGGTCAAGGACGCCGACTTCGACTGCCTCGACCTGATCAACCGGCACGGCCCGATGAGCCCCAGCGCCCTCGCCCGCCGCGCCGGCCAGCACCCGGCGACGATGACCGGCGTCCTGGACCGCCTGGAGCGGGCCGGCTGGATCACCCGCGAACGCGACCCCGCCGACCGCCGTGCGGTGCAGGTCCGTGCGCTGAAGGAGCGCAACGCGGAGATCTTCGGCCTGTACGCCGGGATGAACGAGGCCATGGACGACCTGTGCGCCGGCTACGACGAGGCACAGCTGGCGCTGCTCGCCGAGTTCCTCGACCGCGCCACCGCCGCCGGCCGCCACGCCACCGACGCCCTCGCCGACCGGCCGTCGGACGGGTGACCGGGCCGCCGGCCCGGGGGTGTCAGACGGGAAGGCGGGCCGCGGCGGCCTGGGCCATGAGATAGAAGGACTGCGCCTCGGCGGAGGTGCCGGGGCGGTCGAACATGGGGGCCCCGCACACGCCGGTGACCAGGCCGTCCGGGGTGACCAGCGGCGCGACGGCGGCGATCAGCGACCGGCCCACGGCCGCGTAGGACGGCGGGAGCCAGCCGTCCGCGACGCCGGTGCAGGTGGTGTACGCGAGCATCTGCGCGACGTTCGCCTCCGGGAACGACGCGGGGTCGTCCAGGACGTTGCCGAACAGGCCGTCGGGGCGGCGCAGCGCCAGGCACGCGTCGACGATCTCCCGGGCGTGGCCGGCCAGAGCCGGCTCCAGCGACGGGTCGTGGCGCAGCGCCCGGGCGATGCCGGCGGCGACCCAGCCGCTGCCGGTGCCCCAGTGCTCCGGCGCGGTGAGGGTGGCGGTGTCCTCGTCCCAGCGGGCCGCGTACAGGCCGCCGCCGCACAGGCGCTCGCGATGGCCGGCGACCTGCCGGACGGCCTCGCCGGGGTGACCGGCCGCGGCGAGCAGCGGCACGACCATGTAGACCGTGTCGGCCCACACCTCGCGGGAGCCGATCACGTGGAAGAGCGTGCCGTCCGCGGCCCGCGGCGCCCGCGCCAGCAACCAGTCGAGCTGCGCCGCCAGCGCCGGATGCGCCACCACCGCCCGCGAGCCGCCGGAGGCAGACCCGCCGGACGCAGGCGCGCCGCCCAGGCCGCGGACGCCGGCGGGCGGTGGCGTGGCGGTGGGCCCGGGGGCGGGCAGGTCGATGAGGGCCTCGCCGCAGGCGGCGCCGTTGACGGAGCCGGACTCCTCCCCCACCGTGCCGAGGCGGCCGTCGGGGCTCTGGTGCACGACCGCGTCGAGGGCGAGCAGCCGCGCCAGGTCCGGGTGGCCGAGGTCGAGCAGGGCGTGCGAGGCGACGCCCTGCTCCCACGAGTGGCGCTGCATGGCCAGCAGCGCGAGCAGGACCGGAGGCAACCGGGTGGGCGCGACTGGGGGATCGGTCAAGTCAGCTCACGGGGGTGAGCACGAAGACGGGGATCTCCCGGTCGGTCTTGGTCTGGTACTCGTCGTAGTCGGGCCAGGTCTCGTTGGCGCGCTTCCACCAGGCGGCGCGCTCGTCGCCGGTGACGAGCCGGGCGGTGTAGTCCCTGCGGACCGGGCCGTCCTGCAGCTCCACCCGCGGGTGGGAGACGAGGTTGTGATACCAGACGGGGTGCTTCGGCTGGCCGCCGGCGGAGGCGACGACCGCGTACTCCCCGCCGTGCTCGATCCGCATCAGCGGGTTCTTGCGGATCTTGCCGGTCTTGGCGCCGAGCGTGGTGAGCAGGATGATCGGCCGGCCGCGCAGCGTGTTGCCCTCGGCGCCGTTGGTCCGCTCGAACAGCTGGGCCTGCTCGTTGGCCCAGTCCGCGGCGCCCGGTGCGTACTCTCCGGTCAGCGGCATGTCAGCTCCTCCTGGTGGTCGGTGCGGGGTCAACCCTACTCGCGCGATCTGGTGCTCCCGGACGTTTCCGCGTCCGGCAGGTCCTCGCCGGGTGGGGGCGGGGTGGGCTCGGCCGGCTCGGACGCGATGGGGCCGCCGTCGGACTCGTCGGAGGGCTCGGTGCCCGGTGGCTCCCTGTCCGGTGTGGGCTCGCCGTCGGGATGGGCGGCGATGTACCGGATGGCGGTGTTGCCGACCGCCAGCAGCGGCACCGCGACGAGCCCGCCGACGATGCCGGCGGCGACCACCCCGGTGGTGATCGCGAGGATCACCGCGAGGGGGTGCAGGGAGACGGCGCGGCCCATGATGAGCGGCTGGAGCACGTGCCCTTCGAGCTGCTGCACGGCGATGACGATGGCGAGGACCAGCAGCGCGTGCAGCGGGTCCTTGGTGACGAGGGCGACGAGCACGGCGACCGCGCCGGACAGGGTCGCACCGACGACGGGGATGAACGCGCCGAGGAACACCAGCGCCGCGAGCGGCAGCGCGAGGGGGATGCGCAGGATCGCCAGCCCGATCCCGATGCCGACGGCGTCGACGAACGCGACGAGGACCGTCGCCCGCACGTACGACACCAGCGTGAACCACGAGTAGTGCCCGGCGCGGGCCGCGGGCAGCCGCGCGGGGCGGGGCAGCAGGCGGCACAGGAACTCCCAGATCTGCCCGCCGTCGCGCAGGAAGAAGAACAGCGTGAACAGCACCACGAAGAAGCCGGTGAGGACCTCGCCGAGCGTGGTGGCGGTGGTCAGCGCCCCGGAGGTGAGCGCGCCCCGGTTGGTCCTCAGCTGGTCGCTGAACCCGGCGATGGCGCTGTCGACCTGCTCCTTCGACACGTGCAGCGGGCCGCGGGCGAGCCAGTCACGGATCTCGTTGACGCCCCCGGCGACCTGTTCGGAGAGGCTGTCGAACTGGGCGATGAACGTCTGCACGATGACGCCGAGCCCGCCGAAGACGATGACGAGCCCGGCGACGAGCACGATCCCGGCGGCGAGCGAGCGGTGCACGCCACGCCTGCGCAGCGCGGCGGCGGCGGGCTCGAGCAGGGCCGCGAGCAGCAGGGCGACGACGACCGGGATCACCATCAGCCGCAGCGCGCCGATCAGCCGCAGCAGGAGGTACGCCGCGAGGATGAACAGCACGATCCGCCATGCCCACGCGCCGGCGACGCGGACGCCGTGCGGGATGCCGTCGTCCACTGTGGAACGCTGGTCGACGACCAGGACGTCGCGGTCCGGGACCTCGCGGCGGAACTCGGGGACCACGCCGGTGCGGCGGGCCGTCGTCAGGCGTGCCCGGGCACGGTCGGACACTTGCGCGATCCAGGTCATGCCGTCGCTGTACCCCTCGACGGGCATCGCCAATCGAGGGGTCTCAGCCAGGTGTCAGATCACTTGACCTTGTCGTAGCGGGCGAACGTGTCGTCGGACTCGCCCTGCGTGCGCCACACGTCGGAGACGCAGGTGTACGTCACGGGGTCGAGGTTGGGCTCGAGGTTGATCGTGCCGGCCTTGCGGCCGTCGACCGAGATGACGACCGACGACGTGCTCTCCTTGCCGGCGAACTCGATCTTCCGGTCGACCGTCTTGATCTGCCAGTCGGTCTTGCCGGAGAACGTGGCGTTGATGGTGCGGCCCTTGTCGTCCTTGCCGCTGTACACGGTCTTGGTGTCGTCCTCGACCGCGGTGCCGTCGGCGTTGATCGTCCACTGCTTGCCGCCGCCGGTCATCTTGACCTTGCCGATGCCCTCGCGCTTGTCGATGTCGGTGCCGGCCATGTCGACGATCTTCTGGTAGCTGGTCTGGTTCCACTTGCCGACCAGGCAGGCGTCGACCGGCCCGGACTGGGACGCCGACGCCGACGCCGCGACCGTGGGCCCGGCCGCGGGCTCCTTGTTCTGGTTCAGCGCGACGACGACGATCGCGACCACGAGCACGACGACCAGGACCCCGCCGATCGCGAGGATCGGCACGAGCCGGTTGCGCGACCGCGGCGGGACGGGCTGCGGCGTCACGTACGGGCCGGGCGCCGCGTACGGGTTGGCGGGCGGCCCGCTGTACGGCGCGGCGGAGTTGGGTGCGATGTTGTACGGCTGCGCCGAGTACGGCTGGTTCGGGTACTGCGGCTGCTGCTGCGGGTACGACGGCTGCTGCGGCTGCTGAGGCTGCTGCGGGAACTGCGTCGTGTGTTGCGGGTACTGCTGCTGCGGGTACTGCGGTTGCTGCGGCTGCTGCCCCTGCGGCGGGTACTGCGGACCCGGCTGCGGGTACTGCGGCTGCTGCCCCTGCTGCGGGTGCTGCCACTGCTGCGACGGATCCACGATCGTCCTCCCCGATGCCTGACGTGTTCGCCGTAGAGAATCGCACACCGGCCATCAGCTCGCAGGTCGCCAGAAGTGACAAATGGGGCATTTGCCTGTTCAGGCAGCAACCCCGCAGGCTGGGAGTTTCTCACTGGCGCCGATCGACCGACCCTAAACCCGCCGAAGTGTGTGACCATCGAGCGGAGCGGGTACACGTCGCGCACCGGGCAGGCCCGTCGGAGGAGGTTGAGCATCATGCTCAGCGAGAGCGAGCAGCAGCGGCTCGCGGACATCGAAGCCGCACTGCGCAATGACACGCGGTTCGTCAACGGGTTCAACCGGGCGATGACCCGCCGCGTCACACCCCGTCGCATCACCGCGGTCGCCATCGCCGTCGCCGGAGTCCTCGGCGTCGTCGTGGGCCTGGCCGCCACCAGCGTCGCGGGCACCGTCCTGGCGATCTGCGCCGTCGGCGTCGCCGGAGGCGTGTGGACCTGGCGCCCGCCACACCGGTCGGATCCCCCCGTCACCCCATAACCGTCTCCGCACGCTCACATCGACCCCCGAAGGCCCACCGGCCGTCGGGGGTCAGTGCACCGCGCGTAGACTTTGTCCGGTGTTGCACCCGATCGCCCGGATCAAGGTGGCGCTGAACGGCGGCCGGCGACCCGGTGCGCACCCCGCGCTGCCCTGCACGCCCGCCGAGCTCGCCGCGGCGGCCCGGGAGGCGGTCGCCGCCGGCGCGGAGGCCGTGCACCTGCACCCGCGGGACGCCGGCCGGCGCGAGTCGCTCGACGCGGCCGACGTGGGCGCCGCCGTGGCCGCGGTCCGCGAGACCTGCCCCTCCACGCCCGTCGGCGTCACCACCGGCCTGTGGGTCACCGGCCGGGACGTCGCCGCCCGGCAGCGCGCCGTCGACGCCTGGTCCGCCCTGCCACCCGTACAGCGGCCGGACTTCGCCTCGGTGAACGTCGCCGAACCCGGTCTCACCGAGCTCCTCGCCACGCTGCGGGCCCTCGGCGTCGCGGTCGAGGCCGGGGTCTGGTCCGTCGACGACGCCGCGGCCCTGGCCATCGTCGACGTGCCCCGGATCCTGGTCGAGGTCATGTCGCCGGCGACCGACGCCCTGGCCGTCCTGGCCCGCCTCGACGAGGTCGGCGCGCGCGGCCAGCGGCTCCTGCACGGCGACGGCGAGCTGTGCTGGCCGATGGTCGCCCTGGCGGGACGGCTCGGCCTGCCGACCCGCATCGGCCTGGAGGACACGCTCACCGCGCCGGACGGCGGCCCGGTCACCGGCAACGCGGACCTGGTGCGGCACGCACTGTCGGTGTGGTCGTCCTCCTGATCGTCGCCGCGCCGGTACGAGGGGTCAGGCGGCCAGCTCGGCCAGGTGCGTCAGGGTCTTGCCGAGCGGGGCGTCCACCAGTACAGCTGCCAGGTCGTCGCTCTTCGTCGGCCCCTGGTTGACGATGGCGATCGGCACGCCCAGCTTCGCGGCCCGGATCACGAAGCGCCGCCCGGACAGGACGGTGAGCGACGAGCCGAGCACCAGCAGCGCCGCCGCCCGCTCCACGAGCGCGAACGCCGCCTCCACCCGCGGCATCGGCACCTGCTCGCCGAAGAACACGACGTCGGGCTTGAGCATGCCGCCGCAGTCCTCGCAGCCGACCGTGACGAAGTCCGCCGCCTGCTCGTCGGTCAGGTCGACGTCGCCGTCGGGGTTGATGTCCCCGCCGGCCTGCGCATAGGCCGGGTTCGCGCGGCGCAGCCGCCCGTCGAGGGCCGTGCGGGCGGTCACGTCGCCGCAGTCGAGGCAGACCACCCGGTCCAGGCCGCCGTGCAGCTCGATGACCGGGTCCGCGCCGCCGGCCTGGTGCAGGCCGTCGACGTTCTGCGTGACGATCCCCGCGACCAGGCCGCCGCGCTGCAGCCGGGCGACCGCGCGGTGCCCGTCGTTGGGCGACGCCTCCGCGATCGTGCGCCAGCCCAGGTAGCTGCGCGCCCAGTAGCGCCGCCGGGCTATTGGGTCGCCGGTGAACGTCTGGAACGTCATCGGCGACGCGTTGCGCTGCAGCCCGCTCGGACCGCGATAGTCCGGAATGCCCGACTCCGTCGACAGCCCGGCGCCGCTGAGGACGACCACGCCACCGCCTTCGACGAGCCTGATCAACTGTTCCACTCACCGATTGTCGCTCGGCTTCCCGGGGGCGGCGCCAAGTGACGGTGATGGGGCGCACATGTCCGGCGCGCGGGGACGTATCGTGGGGGCCATGGGTTTGGTGAGCAAATTCAACGCGTGGCGTCGCAAGCTGCAGGAGCAGCCCGGCACCACGATCGACCTCGAGCCGATGCGGGCCCTCCTGCCGGAGATCGAGGAGCGCGAGGCCGAGCTGTCCGAGCTCACCGACGACGAGCTCCGCGCCGCCGCCACGGCGCTGCACCAGCGGGAGGACCCGCAGGACTTCGTCGAGGCGTGCGCCCTCGGCCGGGAGGCCGCGAAGCGGGCCCTCGACGAGCGCCCCTACGACGTGCAGCTGCTCGGCGCCCAGGTGCTCCTGGCCGGGCACGTCGTCGAGATGGCCACCGGTGAGGGCAAGACCCTGACCGCCGCGATCGCCGCCGCCGGCTATGCCGCGCAGGGCGCGGTCCACGTCATCACGGTCAACGACTACCTCGCCCGCCGCGACGCCGAGTGGATGCGCCCGGTCTACGAGCTGCTCGACCTGACCGTCGGCTGGGTCAACGAGTCCTCGACCCCCGAGGAGCGCCGGGCGGCGTATGCGTGCGACATCACGTACGTCTCCGTCAGCGAGGCCGGCTTCGACCTGCTCCGCGACAGCATCGTGACCGACACCGAGGACCGGGTGCACCGCGAGTTCGGCACCGTCATCATCGACGAGGCCGACTCGATCCTCATCGACGAGGCGAAGGTCCCGCTGGTCCTGGCCGGCTCGACCATCGACGAGAAGGACTCGCCGGTCGCGATCGCCGAGATCGTCAGCGGACTGCGCCGCGACCACGACTACGAGGTCGTCGACGAGGGCCGGACCGTGCATCTTTCAACGTCCGGCCTGGCGAAGGTCGAGGCGCTGCTCGACCTGGACCTCTACGCCGCCGAGCACATGGACTCGCTCACCGCCGTCAACCTGGCGCTGCACGCCGAGGCGCTGCTGGTCCGCGACGTCGACTACATCGTCCGCGACGAGAAGGTCGAGCTCATCGACGAGTTCCGCGGCCGGGTCGCCCAGCGGCGGCGCTGGCCCGACGGCCTCCAGGCCGCCGTCGAGGCCAAGGAGAAGATCCGCAGCAGCGGTGGCGGCACCGTCCTGCAGACCATCACCGTCCAGGCGTTCCTCACGCAGTACAAGAAGATCTGCGGCATGACCGGCACGGCCCTGCCCGTCGGCGACCAGCTCCGCGAGTTCTACAAGCTGGAGGTCGCGGTCATCCCGCCGCACCTGCCCAACGTCCGCAAGGACTGGCCCGACCGCGTCTACGCCTCCGCCGAGGAGCGCGACATCGCCGTCGTCAACGAGATCGTCGCGATGCACGCCACCGGCCGCCCCGTCCTCGTCGGCACCCTCAGCGTCGCGGAGTCCGAGCAGCTCGCCGCCACCCTCGCCGAGGAAGGCGTCGAGTGCGTCGTGCTCAACGCCAAGAACGACGAGAAGGAGGCCGGCATCGTCGCGGAGGCCGGCTCGTACAACGCCGTCACCGTCTCCACCCAGATGACCGGCCGCGGCGTCGACATCCGCCTCGGCGGCAGCGACGAGAAGGACCGCGAGCGGGTCGAGGGCCTCGGCGGCCTCTTCGTCATCGGCACCGCCCGCAACGACAGCCGCCGCATCGACGACCAGCTCCGTGGCCGCGCCGGCCGCCAGGGCGACCCCGGCGAGTCCATGTTCTTCGTCAGCCTCGAGGACGAGCTGATCGAGCGCTACGGCCCCGAGCCCATGCCGATGGGCAAGGCCGACGCCGACGGCGCCATCGACGACGAGGACGTCCGCTGGGCGATCGGCTCGGCGCAGCGGGTCGCGGAGACCGTCAACCTGGAGATCCACCGCAACACCTGGCGCTACAACTACCTGCTGGACCAGCACCGCCAGCTGCACGCGAAGCGCCGCGAGGAGCTCCTCACGACCGACGCCGCCGGCGAGCTCCTCGCCGAGCGCGCCCCCGACCGCTACAACGAGCTGGCCGAGGAGCTGGGCGAGGAGGCGGTGCTCCGCATCGCCCGCACGATCGCCCTCTTCCACGCCGACTCCGCCTGGTCGGAGCACCTCGCCGACATGAGCGAGCTCCGCGAGGGCATCCACCTGCGCGTCCTCGGCGCCCAGGACCCGCTCGACGAGTTCCACCGCGAGGCGATCCCCGCCTTCCGGGGCCTGCTCGCCGAGATCGACGACCGCACCGTCAAGGAGTTCGAGGAGCTGGAGATCGACGGCCCCGACTGGCAGCCCGCCGACGCCGGCCTCGTCCGCCCCAGCGCCACCTGGACCTACGTCGTCAGCGACAACCCCTTCGGCTCCGAGATGGAGCGCTTCTTCGCCGGCATGGTCAAGCTCTTCCGCAGCGGCAAGGGCATCAAGAAGAGCTGACCCGCGTTTCCGTTCCCCGCGGCCGCCACCGGTTCCTTCCCGGTGGCGGCCGCCACCGTTTCAGGCCGGCAGGTGGCGCAGGGCTTCCGCGGCGGCCTCGTCCGCGGTCCGCAGGCGCCCCCGCTGCCACGCCTCCTCGGCGGTGTCCGCCGGCAGCCGGAGCCGCACCGCCGCGAGCGCCTGGGCGAGCCGGGAAGCCTCCGCGCCGTACACCCCCGACGGCACGTCCAGCGCCCCGGCGAGCTCGACCGCGGGCACGTCGCGGCCCGTACGCGCGAACAACACCACCAGGTTGCGCAGCGCGATGATCAGCAACGGCCGGCCGCCGGTCGTCCGCCAGTGCCTGATCGCACCGGCGAACAGGGCGAGCGCCGGCTCCGGCGGCCCGTGCCGGCCGCGCAGCGCGACCATGGCGGTGCGGGCGACACCCATGACGAACCGGCCGCCGACCGCCGTCGCGAGCCGCAGCGACTCGTCGAGCGCGGCGATCGCGGCCGCGGGGTTGCCGTCGCCGTGGGCCTCGGCGAGGGCGAAGAGCGCGAACGCCGTCGCGGACGGGTTGCCGGTGGCGCGGGCGGCCGCGAGCCCCGCCTCGGCGGCGGGCAGCGCGGCCGGGTCCTGCCGGTACGCCAGCGGCAGCGCGAGGTTGGCCGCCGCGATCGCCTGCGCCGCACCGCCCGCGGGAAGCGCGGCGACCGCCCGCTCGTACTGCGTGACGGCCCCGTCGAGGTCGCCCTGGATGAGGGCGATGTCGCCGAGCAGGTCCGCGGCGCCGGCGTGGCCCGCGTCGAGGGCCTCGCGGGCGATCCGCGCGGCGGTGGTGAAGTCGCCGTCGAGCCAGGCGGCGTACGCCGCGCCGGTCAGCACCCCGGGCGCCGGCCGGGCGGCACGCAGCGGCAGCGTCAGCGTCGACCAGGCGAGCAGGTCGGCCCGCAGGTGCCAGAACCCGACGAACGCGACCGCCCCGGCGATCCGGGCCGCGAGCGCCGGCTCGTGCGCGCGCGACCAGTGCCACGCCTGCCGGGCGTCGTCCAGCGCGCCTTCGACGACGGCCACCCACGCGGCCTCGTCCGGGCCCGAAAGACCCCGGTCGGCCGCCTCGAGGAGGCCGGCGAAGTGGGTGGCGTGCCGCCGCCGCAGCTCCCGGTCGCCGGCCGGGTCGAGCAGTTCGGCGGCGTAGACGCGCAGGCTCGCCAGCATCCGGTACCGCCCGACGCCCGCGCTGCCGGGCCGGGTCAGCAGCGACCGTTCGGCGAGCAGCGCGACGACGTGGGCGACCGAGGCGGCCGGCAGCGGGCCGTAGCCGATGACGGCCTCCGCCGCGTCGAGGTCGATCCCGGCGGCGAACACGTGCAGCCGCGCGAACGCGATCCGCTCCTGCTCGCCGAGCAGCCGCCACGACCAGTCGACGACCGCCCGCAGCGTCTGGTGCCGGGCCGGCCGGCCGCGCGGGCCCGCGTCCAGCAGGACCAGCCGCGCGTCGAGCCGCCGGCTCAGGTCGTCGACGGTGAGCGTGCCGGCGCGGGCGGCCGCCAGCTCGATCGCCAGCGGCAGCCGGTCGAGTGCCTCGCACAGCGCGCCGACCCGGGCCGCGAACCCCGGGTCCGCCGGCGCCGGGAAGCCCGGGTCGGCGGCGGACGCGCGCGCCGTGAACAGCCTCACCGCGTCGGGGGCGGTGAGCGGGTCGACGACGTACACGCGCTCGCCCGGCAGCCCGATGCGCTCCCGGCTGGTCGTCAGGACCCGAAGGGCCGGGCAGTCCTCGAGCGACAGTCCGAGGAGGACGTCGTGGACGGTGTCGACGAGATGCTCGCAGTTGTCGACGACCAGGAGCCCTTCGGCGCCGCGCGCCCACGCGGCGAGGGTGCCGGCGAGCCGCCCCTCGACGACGAGCCCGGCGGCCGCGGCGACCGCCGGCGCGACGGCGGCGGGGTCGCCGACCGCGGCCAGGTCGACCCACCACGCCGGCCCGCACGCCCGCGCGAGGCTGGTCTTGCCGACCCCGCCGGGTCCGACCAGCGTCACGACCCCACCGGCGCCGGCCTCGACGAGCGCGGCGACGGCGCCGAGGTCGGCGTCCCGCCCGATGAGCCCGGCGGTCCTTCGCGTCGGCGTTCTCGGCGTCGGTACCGGGGAAGCCCGGCCGCTCAGGAGCCGGCGTTGCAGCGCGAGCACCGCCGCCGACGGGTCGAGGCCGGTCTCGTCCCGCAGCCAGTCCCGGTGCGCCCGCACCGCGTCGAGGGCCTCGGCGGTCCGGCCCGCGGCGGCCAGCGCCGACGCGAGCGCCCGCACCGCCCGGTCGCGGCCCGGGTCGGCGGCGACGAGCGCGGACGCGTCGGCGACGGCCTCCGCGGTGCGCCCGAGGCCGGCGAGCAGCTCGACGCGGGTCTCCTCGGCGTCGCGGCGCAGCTGCGTGAGGCGGGCGGCCTCGGCCCTGGCGAGGTCGGGGAACTCCGCGTACGCCGCGCCCCGCCACAGCCCGAGCGCGGTGTCGAGCCGGACGAGCGCGTCGACGGCCGGCTCCCCCGGCCGCGGCGCCGTCAGCGCCACGAACTCCTCCGCGTCGACGCTGCCGGAAGGGACGTGCAGGACGTACCCGGGCGGCCTCGTCCTCAGGTGCACCGCCGCCGTGCCGAGCGACCGGCGCAGCCTGGCGACGTACGTCTGGGCGGCGTTGCGGGCGTCGGGGCCGGTCGCGCCGGGCACGACGAGCGCGCCGAGCCGGTCGACGGCGAGGACCGCGGGGCGGCTCAGGACCAGCGCGGCGAGCACGGCACGCTGCCGCCCGCCGGCGATGTCGACGGGGCGGCCGTCGACGGTGACCTCCAGCGGTCCGAGGACTCCGATGCGCAGGCTCACGACCGGAGGCGGTAGTCGGCGCCCGGCGTCATGCGGTCACCTTCCAGGAATGGTTCACGGGTCTCGTACAGTTCACGTACTCCGGTTGTACTCGGTTCGACAGCCGGAGGGCTCAGCCTTGAGGGCATGACTGACACCGAGAGCCCGAACCTGACCGAGCGCCTCCTCGCGCAGCTGCTGGCCGGCACCGAGCTGTTCAGCGTGCACCTGGGCATCCAACTCGGGTTGTACCAGGTGCTGCACGAGCATCCCGGCGCCACCGACGCGGTCCTCGCCAAGCAGGCCGGGATCGCCGAGCGGTACGCCCGCGAGTGGCTGGAGCAGCAGGCCGCGGCCGGGTACCTGGAGTGCACGTCGCTTGCGGACCGGACGTTCCGGCTGCCGGACGGCGCCGCCGACGTGCTGCTGGACCCGGCGCATCCCGCGTCCGGGGTGGGGCTCGTGACCGTGTTCGCCGGGGTGGCGCAGGCGGTGCCGGCGCTGGCCGAGGCGTACCGGACCGGCAACGGCGTCCCGTACGCCGACTACGGCCCGTTCACCCGTGACGGCATCGCGGCGATGAACCTGCCCGGCTTCCGGCACAGCCTCGCGCAGGAGTGGCTGCCGGCGCTGCCCGACGTGGTGGAGCGGCTGGCGCAGGCGCCCGCGGCCGGGGTGCTGGACCTCGGGTGCGGCGCCGGCGCGTCGACGCTCGCGCTCGCCGAGGCGTTCCCGCGGGCGGCGGTCACCGGCATCGACCTGGACGATGCGTCGATCGCGGCGGCCCGGCGGGCCGCGGCGGATGCGGGGCTCGCGGACCGGGTGTCGTTCCTGCGGCAGGACGCGACGGCCGCGGCGGGCGACTACGCCCTCGTCACGATCTTCGAGGCGCTGCACGACATGGGCGACCCGGCGGGGGTGCTGCGGACCGTGCGGGGGCTGCTCGCGCCGGGCGGTGCGGTGCTCGTCGCCGACGAGCGGGTGGCCGACGAGTTCATCGCGCCGGCCGGTGAGATCGAGCGGCTGCAGTACGCGTTCAGCGTCCTGCACTGCCTGCCGGCGACGATGGCGGAGGATCCGGTGGAGGCGGCCGGGACCGCGCTGCGCGCGCCGACGGTGGCCCGGTGGGCGGCGCAGGCCGGCCTGTCGTGCACGGTGCTGCCGATCGAGCACGACTTCTGGCGCTTCTACCGGCTGTCCGTTCTGGACTGAGTCCAGTGTGGACGGCCCTTGGATTAGGGCCGCTTTAAAAGCACCTGAAGGGTTTGGTCGCCGGCCCGCGCGGTTGGTAAGACCGTCCCCGGTGGACATTCAAGGGGCAGTCTCAGGGCCGGTGCAGAGTGCGGTCATCCCGCGTGAGTTCCGCCGGCCGTACCGGCGCCGGCGTTCCGTCGACGCGTGGCGGGCGGTGACGATCGCCGCGTTCTGGCTGGGGCTGGTGGCGACGCTGCTGCCGTGGTGGTGGAACACGCCCGCCGGGTTCCTGCGCGACCCGGCGACGTCGCTGACCGCGGTGGGGCGGATCACCGGGCTCGTCGCGGGCTATGCCCTGCTGGTGCAGGTGCTGCTGATGTCCCGGGTCGCCTGGCTGGACCGCTGGCTGGGCGCCCGGGACCTGCTGCACTGGCACCGCGACCTCGGCGTGTTCGTCGTGGCCGCGGTGCTCGCCCACGCCGCGTTCACCGTCCTGGGGTACGCGAAGCTCGAACGCGTCGGGCCCGCCCGCGAGGTCGTCCGGTTGCTCACGGTCGACAAGTACACCGGGATGCTCGGCGCGTTCGTCGGCACCGGGCTGCTCGTGGCGCTCGCGGTCCTGGCGCTGCCGCTGCTGCGCCGCCGCATGTCCTACGAGGTCTGGCACCTGCTGCACCTCACGTCCTACCTGGTGCTGGTGCTCTCGGTCGGGCACCAGTTCGCGGTCGGGCAGGAGATGTCGGCGCCCGGCTTCTCGCGCGTCTTCTCGCTGGCGCTGTGGTGCGCGGTCGTCGGCGCGGTCCTCTGGGGGCGGTTGTTCGCTCCCGTACGGATGAACCTGCGGCACCGCTTCCGGGTGCGGTCCGTCGTGCTCGAAGGCCCCGACATGATCTCCATCTACATCGGCGGCGACCGGCTGCCGGAGCTGCGGGTCCGCGCCGGCCAGTTCTTCCGCTGGCGGTTCCTCGACGACCGCAACTGGTGGCAGGCGCACCCGTTCTCGATGTCGGCGGCCCCGAACGACGACTGGCTGCGGCTGACCGTGAAGGTCGTCGGCGACCACACCGCGGGCCTGCGCCGGCTGCGCCCCGGCACGCGCGTCTTCGTGGAGGGCCCCAGCGGCGACTTCACCGCCGACCGCCGCCGGCAGGCCCGTGCGCTGCTCATCGCCGGTGGCAGCGGCATCGGCCCGATCAGGGCGCTGCTGGAGGAGCTCCCGCCGCGGACGGTCGTGCTGTACCGGGCGCGCAACGCCGGCGAGCTGGTCTTCCGGGAGGAGCTGTCGCTGCTCGCCGAGGCGCGCGACGCGCAGGTCTGGTACGTCACCGGCGGCCGCGACGACCCCGGCCCGCGGCGCGCGTTCAGCCCGCGCGGGCTGCTCGAGCTGGTGCCGGACCTGACCCGCCGCGACGTGTACCTGTGCGGCTCGGCCGGTCTCGTCGACGCGTCCGTGGTGGCGCTGCGCCGGGCCGGGGTGCCGGCCCGCCAGATCCACCTCGACCCGTTCGAGTTCTGATGCGACGCATCGGCATCGCCGTCCTCGGCACGGGCGTGGTCACCGCGCTCCTGGTCGCGGTGAAGTCCCAGCTCCCGGCCGCGGTCCCGCCGTCCGCCGCCACCCGCCCGTCCGGCCCTTCCACGGCCCACGCCCCCGCCGTCGCCTCCCAGCCCGCGCCGGGGGTCCGCGTCGTGGACCCGTCCCGGATGATGGACGGCTCCCACCTCGGCGCGGTCTTCACCAACCCGTTCGGGCCTGTCCAGGTCCGCGCCGACGTCCGCGGCGGCCGCCTCGTCGACGTGGTCACGGTGCGCCTCCCGACGGCCGCGGCCCGCGGGATCGAGATCGGCATGCGCGCGGCACCGGTACTGCGTGAGCAGGCCCTCGAACGCCAGAGCGCCGACCTCGACACGGTCTCGGGCGCCACCTACACCAGCGACGGCTACCGGCGCTCCCTGCAGTCCGCCCTCGACGCCGCCCGCACCGGCCGGCCCGCCGCCTGACCGGTCAGAGGGCGATCACCATCGACGGGTGGTCCACGTCGCGGAAGCCGAACCCGCGGTAGAGGTCGTAGCCCTCCTCGGAGGCGTGCAGCTGCGCCCGGACGACCCCGTTGTCCCGGAACCAGCCGAGCAGGGCCGCCACGCACGCCTTGGAGAAGCCGCGGCGCCGGTACCCGTCGTCGGTGGAGACGTTGAAGACGTAGCCGCTCAGGCCGGCCGGGTTCGACGGGGAGCCGAGCCGCTCGTCGATGACGCCGACCGCGCACGCCGCCAGCCGTCCCGGCTCGCCGGGCCGGTCGACCACGAACGCCGCGGTCCGGGCGTCGTCCCCCGGCAGCCGCCGCCGCAACGAGCTTGCGGCCTGCTCGGCCCACTCCCCCGCCTCGGGCACCACACCGTCCATCGCCTGGAACATCACCATCCGCAGCCGGACCAGCTCACCGGCGTCGGCCGCGGTGGCCCTGCGGGCCTGCACCTCGATCACGCCGCGAAGGTATCAAGCGGCCGTGTACCCCGTCGCCTGCAATGCGAACAGCTCCGCGTACGTGCCGCCGGCGGCAAGCAGGTCGAGGTGGGCGCCGTGCTCGACGACGCGCCCCTCGTGCAGGACGTAGATGTGGTCGGCGTGGCGGACGTTGGCGAGGCGGTGCGTGATGAGCACCGTGATCCGGTCGGGCGCGCCGGCCCGCAGCGCCGCGAACAGCGCATGCTCGGCTCTCGCGTCCAGCGCCGCGGACGGCTCGTCGCAGATGAGCACCGGGGCGTCGCGGTAGAACGCCCGCGCGGCGGCGAGGCGCTGCCACTGGCCGCCGGACAGGTCCTGCCCGCCGGCGAAGTTGCGCGACAGCAGCGTGTCGTAGCCGGCCGGCAGCCCGGCGATCATGTCGTGGGCGCCGGCCTTGCGCGCGGCGGCCTCGACCAGCCCGTCGCGCGGGCCGTCGTTCGTGCCGAGCAGGATGTTGCGTTCCGCGGTGAACGGCCAGTGCCAGTACTCCTGGCTGACCATCGCCACGTGCCGCCACACGTCCTCGGGGTCCACGGTGGACAGTGGCGTGCCGTCCCACGACACGGTGCCGCTGTCCGGGTGGTACAGCCCGGCGATCAGCCGTGCGAGGCTGGTCTTGCCGGAGCCGTTCTCCCCGACGAGCGCGATCGTCTGCCCGCGGTGGACGGTCAGGTTCGCGCCGAGGACCGCGGCCGCGTCGGTCTCCGCGTAGTGCAGGGTGGCGTCGCGGACCTCGATGCTCGCCGGTGCCCGCACCGTCGCCTCCCTGGTCACGGGCGGCATCCGCTCGCCGGCGCGGGCCAGGAAGTCGGTGTAGTCGTTGAAGTACAGCCCTTCCTCGTAGACGCGGTTGACGTTGGTGACGGCGAGCGCGAGCGCGTTGCGGGCCGCCTGCAGCGCGAGCACCGCGGTGCCTGCCGCGGCGAGCGGCAGCCGGTGGTCGACGAGGAGCACGCCGAGCGCCACGTACACCCCGAACGTCGCGACTCCGGAGAACACGCCGCCGACGAGCCGGGTCATCGTCTGGCGCCGGACGACCTCCAGCTCCGTCCTCGTCTCCGCGCCGACCATGATGTCGTACTCGCGCAGGAGGAACGGCCGCATCGTGAACGCGCGCAGCTCCGCGGCCGTGGCCCGGTTCGCCATCAGGTCGGACAGCATCCACAGCCGGCGCCGGCGGCTGGTGCGCGCGTGGTTGCTGAGGTAGGCGAGGCGGGCCGCCCGCACCGCCGCCCACGCGGCCGGGACGCTGGCCAGCAGCAGCGCGCCGAGCAGCACGGGGTGCAGCAGCGCGAGGGTGACCGCGGTCGCGGCGAGCCCGGCGAGGCCGGCGGTGAGGTCGATCGCACCGCGGGTCAGGAACTGCACCGCGAGCGACCCGCGGTTGCGGGCGCGCTCCATCTCGTCGGAGAACCCGGCGTCGTCGAACGCGGCCAGCTTGACCTGTGTCGTCAGCTCGAACAGCCGCCGCTCCGCGGTCGTGAGCACCTGCGGCTCGAGGCGCGCCTGCGCCCAGCCGGCGATGATCGACAGTCCGCTCCGCACGAAGGTCGCGGCGGCGACGACGACCAGCGACGGCACCGCCGCCCGGACCCGGTCCAGGGTCGGACCCGCGGCGAACAGCGCCTGCAGGACCCCTCTCGTCGCGAGCAGCCCGAACGCGGTCGCGACCCCGGCGAGCAGGTTGAGCGCCAGCGCGGCCACGGTGTCGCGGCGGCTGGCCTGCCACGCGATCGCGACCGCCTGCCGGAGGACCGCCGGAAGACGCCGCGCCATCGCGCTGAACCGCACGCTGGCCAGGGCCACGCTGTGCGACTCCCACCACGATGCCTTGAGCTCCGGCAGCTGGGAGGTGCCGGAAGGGCGTGACACCCGGGAGCTGCCGGAAGGGCGTGAAGCCCCGGTGACCGCCGCCTTGGCCATAGACCCTCCTCGACGTCGCGGTTCGAGGATAGCGGCGTCCCGGCACCGCGGGTGAGCCGTCACACGCTTGGGTGGTCGCGCAGCGGGTAGGCAACAGGGGAACGCGACACAGAAGGAGGACATCGACGATGAATGTCGCATTTCTGGTTGCCAAGGAGGGCATCGAGCAGGTCGAGCTCACGGAGCCGTGGAAGGCCGTCGAACACGCGGGTCACACGCCGCGCCTGGTCTCGCCCGAGCCGGGCCGGGTGCAGGCATACCACCACCTGGACAAGGCCGACGCGTTCGACGTCGACGTGACCGCCGCCGACGCCCGCGCCGACGACTACGCCGCCCTCGTCCTACCCGGCGGCGTCGGCAACGGTGATCTGTTGCGCTGGCAGCGGCCCGCCGTCAACCTCGTGAAGGACTTCGTCGCCTCGGGCAAGCCCGTCGCCGTGATCTGCCACGGTGGCTGGGTCCTCATCGAGGCCGGCGGCGTCGGCGGCCGCCGCGTGACGTCGTGGCCGTCGATGCAGACCGACTTCCGCAACGCCGGCGCCACGTGGGTCGACGAGGAGGTCGTCGTGGACGGCCCGCTCATCAGCAGCCGCAAGCCCAACGACCTGCCGGCGTTCTGCAAGGAACTGGTCGAGGCCCTGGCCTGACCCCCACCGGCGAGCCGTGCTGGCCGTGGGCATGACCACCACCCGACCGCGCATCGGCATGACCGCCACCGACCGGGCCTTGGCATGGCCACCACCGGGCCGGGGCTCTGGCACGACCACGACCGGGCCGGGGTTCTGGCACGACCACGACCGGGCCGGGGCTCTGAAACGACCACGACCGGGCCGGGTCCGCGCGACCGCGCGGCCCGGTCGTGCCCGCCCCGGGTACTAGAGTCGGCGGGCGATGCTGGACCTCACCCGGGAACTGATCCGCCGGCACGAGCGCGGGGCCGCCGTCCGGCACGACGTCTGGGTCCGCGCCGCGGCGCGGGCGATCAGGCGGGCCGGCGACGCCCACGACGCCGCGGCGTTGCTGCCCTGCTTCCTCGACGACCCCGAGGCGCGCGGCGCGCTGCTGCCGGTGCTCGCGTGCCATGGCGACCGCTCCACCGCGGCGGCGCTGCTCGCCGTGCACGACCGCAACCCCGAGGTGCTGCACGTGGTCGGCTGGCTCGGCCACGAGCCGGCGACCCTCATCCTCTGGGACCACGCGCTGCACGGGGACTGGGAAGCGCAGTGCAGCGCGGTGCTCGGCCTCCTCCACCTCGGGTGCGACGGCATCGACGTGGCCGCGGAGCTGCGCCGGCACGAGGGCCGCGGGCTGTTCCCCGAGCTGCTGCCCGCCCTCGCCGTGAAGACCGGCGACCCGTCGTGGGCGCGGCGGCTCCTCGGCTGGGGGACGACCGGCGCCTCGACCGACTGCAACGGCGGGCTGCTCCTCGGCCTGGCGCTGCTCGGCGCCGCCGGCCGGGACGCGTTCGACCTGGCGCTGTGGAGCCCCGCGTGGGAGACGTGGTCGGGCTCGACGGGGACGGTCCGCTGGGCGGCGCGCGGCGTCCTCGCCGCCGGGTGGGGCGTCGCCGGACTGCGGTCCCGCTTCGACGCGCACGTCACCGCCGCGACCGACCCCGCCGACCGCACCAACGCCGTCCTCGTCCTCACCGGCGTCCTGGACCGCTGGCTCGACGGCGAGTGGACCGGCCTGCGCGCGGCCGTGGAACCGCCGGAGACGTGGGAACAGGCGTTCCGGCTGCTGTTCGAGGGCGGACCGGCGCTGGACCGCCTCGCCGAGCGGCTGGTCGACGAGGCCCGGGGCGGCGGCCGCACCGAGGTCGAGCCGGGACTGCCGCTCCAGTTCGTCCTGCGGCAGGTGTACGACCTGCGCCGCCGCCTCGAAGACGCCGTCCACCACGAGGCGGACCTCGACGCCCGGACCCGGACCCCCTGACGCCACCGCGCGGCGCCGTCATGGGCGGTGCGGCACGGTCATCGCTTCAGGGTGCTCCGCGTGATCATCCGCAGGGCCCGGGCGGCGACGGACATCCTCCTCGGGTAGGACACCACGGGCCGGCGGGTGCGAACGGCCTGCATGAGCACGTCCACCGCACGGTCGACGCTGACCAGCATCGGCTTCGCGGCGCCCTTGGCCATCTTCGTGTCGACGAACCCGAACCTGACCGCGGTGACCGCCACGCCGCGCGGGCGCAGCGCCGCCGACAGGCCGAGCAGGTAGGAGGTCAGGCCGGCCTTCGAGGCGGCGTACCCGGGCGCGTCGGCGGAGATGAGCACGTCGGCGAGGCTCGACAGCCCGATGACGTGACCGCGCCCGGCGGCGAGCATGCCCGGCACGACCGCCTCGACGGTCCGGGCCGCGCCGATCAGGTTCACCTGCAGCGCCCTCGTCTGCGCCGCGAGGTCGGCGGGGTCGAACATCTCGCCGACGCCTGCCGCGTACACGCACAGGTCCACCGGGCCGATCCCGGCGAGCACCGCGGGGAACCCGTCCGAGGTGACGTCCACGACGTGCTGCACGACGCCGTCCCGCGGGCTGCGTGACACGCCGGTGACGCTCCACCCCTCGGCGACGAGGCGCTGCGTGAGCGCGAGTCCGATCCCGTCACTGTTGCCGACCACGAGGGCACGCTTCACCCGACGAGCGTAGCGACGCCCCTCGCCGGCGACCAGACGTGCAGGTAGCGTGCCCCGTATGACGGTTGATCGGCTGCTGTGGGAGCAGCACACCTGCCTGCCGCTGTCGGTGCGGGCGCGGGTCGGCGACCTGCGGCGCTACCGGAGGCCGGGCGGGACGTTCGCGTCGGTCAACGTCGGGTACGCACCGCACAGCGCCGACGAGGTCCGCACGTTCCTTGCGGCGTTCCGGGCCGGGGTGGCACTCGAGGAGGACATGGTGCTGGGCGAGTCGGTCGCCGACATCGACCTGGTACACCGGGACGGCGGGATCGCCGTCGCGTTCGACCTGGAGGACTCGGGGCCGCTCGAAGGGGACCTCGGGCGCGTCCGGGAGTTCTTCGACCTGGGCGTGCGGACCATGCTGCCGACCTACAACCTGCGCAACGCGGCCGGGTCGGGCTGTCTCGACGAGGTGGACGAGGGGCTGACCGCGTACGGCCGCGACCTCGTCCGGGAGATGAACGCCGTCGGCATGGTCGTGGACGGGTCGCACTGCAGCACCCGGACGGGCCTCGACCTGGCGGAGGTGACGCAGCGGCCGATGGTGTACAGCCACTCGTCCATGCGGGCTGTGTGGGACCACCCCCGCAACGTGACCGACGAGCAGGCCAGGGCGTGCGCCGCGACCGGCGGGGTCATCGGCATCACCGGCGTCGGGATCTTCCTCGGACCGAACGACGCGTCCGTCGAAGCGCTCGTCCGGCACATCGACTACGCCGTGGAGCTGGTGGGACCCGACCACGTCGGCGTCGCGAGCGACTTCGCGTTCGATCACGAGGACCTCGTCCAGGAGATGACGACCAACCCGGAGCTGTTCCCGGAGAGCTACACGCGATGGGGCCCGATCGAGCTCATGCCGCCGGAGGGCCTGCTCCAGGTCGAGGCGGCCCTGGAGGCGAGGGGCTACCCGGCGGACGCCGTGACCGCCATCCTGGGCGGCAACTTCCGCCGCGTCGCCACCGAGGTCTGGTCCGCACCGTGACCAGCCGGCCGGCTGGGTCGGAAGGGTGAGGTCAGGCGGGCGACCGCGCCACGGGTCAGCGGTCGAGGGCCAGGTAGCTGCCGTCGTGGTACACGAGCGGCGTCGCGGTGGCGTCGGAGTGGTGGGCGGCGTGGACCGGGGACGCCACGACGATCACGTGGTCGCCGGCCTCGACGTGGTTGACGACCTCGCAGATGAGGACCGCCAGCACGCCGTCCAGCAGGGGGACGCCGTCGGGGCCTGAGGTCCAGGTGCCGCCGGCCGTGGCGTACGTCGCGTAGCGGTCGACGCCCCTGGCGGCGAACGTGCGGGCCACGGGCTCCTGCCCGGCGGTGAGGACGTGCACGCCGACCAGACCCGCGCCCCGGACGATCGGCCACGCCGAGGCGGCCTTGGCGACGCAGAAGGAGACCAGCGGCGGGTCCAGCGAGACGGACGTGAAGGACGTCGCCGTGAAACCGGTCGGCGGGGAGCCCGGCGCGGTGACGACGACCACCGCGGCCGCGTGGCGGCGCAGGACACGGCGGAACAGCCCGGAGTCGATCGCGGTAGCGGTCACCCGTCCCCCTGTCACATCCGCCGCCCGGAAGGCTGCCCCGAAGGCGCTGCCCGGAAGTCAGGGGAACCTTACCCGTGGGTACCAGATGCAACCATCGGGCGTCAGAGGGCCTCGCCGAACAGGCGGAGGCGGGCCATGCCGCCGTCGGGGAAGACGTCGAGGCGGACGTGGGTGGCGGGGACGGTGCTGTCGAGGCGGAACCGGTGCCTGGTGTCGGGTTGCAGGTCGACCCGGGGCAGCAGGTCGAACCAGGCCGAGTCCGATGAGGGGTCCGACGAGGGGTCCAGGGTGCCGCGGAGCGTGGCGGCGGCGGGGGCGTTGCCCTTGAAGTGGGTGGTGTCGAGCTCGGCCAGACGGATGGTGCCCCGCGCGGCCAGGCGGACGAGGACCCAGTCGTTGCCGTCGTCGCGGCGGCGGGCGGTCTCCCAGCCGTCCCCCATGACACGCGCGTGGCCCGGCAGGATGAGGTTGTTGGCGGAGCCGTAGAAGCGGTTGCTGCAGTCCACGACGAGACCGCCGAGCTCCAGGGCCGCGAGGTCGACGGTCATGCCGTGCAGCAGCGCCGGGTCGGGGTCGACGACGCCGTGCACGCGGAGGCGGGCGACGCCGCCGTCGGGGAAGATGTTGAGCCGCACGTGGGTGACCCGGCGGTGGTCGGTGACCTCGAAGAGGTTGCGCGTGTCGCCCCGCACGGCCGATCGGCCGACGAGGGGGAACCAGCCGGTCAGCGCGGCGGGCGCGGGATGCCCGGGGACGTCGCAGCCCTCGACCGAGACGTGCGGCGGGTAGTTGCCGGTGAAGTGGGCGGTGTCGACGACGACGCCGTGCACCGCGCCGGGGGCGCCGAGCCGCACCACGGCCCAGTCGTGCAGGTCCGGCCCCAGGGTGCGGCGCCGGCGGGTCTCCCAGCCGTCGTAGACCTTCCCTTTGGGGCCGAACGTCCACGTCTCGAACGTGGACGGCTCCGGGTTGACGAGGTTGTCGCGGGCGGCGAAGAACTCGTCGTTGGCGTCGACCACGCCGCCGCCGAGCGGCCGGGACGCCAGGTCCGGCAGGTCCGTGAAGGTCATCGATCCTCCGAGCGCCGCAGCAGCGTTCCGTGTGGGGTGTCGCCGACCGGCACGCCGCGCAGCCAGGTCGTGCGGACGACCCCGCGCAGCGCGGCGCCGGCGTAGGGCGTCACGGGGTGCCGGTGGTGCAGGGCGGTCGCGTCGACGACGAACGGCTCGTCGGGGGCGAAGGCGACCAGGTCGGCGTCGGCGCCCACCTCGATGCGTCCCTTGCGGGTCAGGCCCACGAGGTCGGCCGGCCCCAGCGCCATCCAGCGCACCACGTCGGCGAGGGTGAAGCCGCGGTCCTGCGCCTCTGTCCAGACGGCGCTGAGGCCGACCTGCAGCGAGGCGATACCGCCCCAGGCGGCCGCGAAGTCACCGCTCTCCCGGCGTTTGAGGTCCGGTGTACTGGGTGAGTGGTCGGACACGACGACCGTGATGGTGCCGTCCGCGAGGCCCGCCCACAGCCCGTCCTGGTTCATGGCGTCGCGGATCGGCGGGCAGCACTTGAACTCGGTCGCCCCGTCGGGGACGGCGTGCGCGTCGAGGGTGAGGTAGTGCGGGCAGGTCTCGGCGGTGACCCGGACCCCGCCGGCGGCGGCCTCGCGCAGCAGCGGCAGCGCGTCGGCGGCCGACAGGTGCAGGATGTGCACCCGCACGCCCGCGGCGGCAGCGGCGGACAGGGCGGTGCCGACGGCGGCGACCTCGGCCGCCGGTGGCCGGGAGGCGAGGAAGTCGGGGTAGGCGCGGGATGCGAGGGTGTCACGCAGGTGCCCGGGGTCCTCGGCGTGCACGACGAAGAGCGCGTCGACGCTCGCGAACGCGGCGGCGAGGCCGTCGCGGTCCAGGGGCGGGAACTCGGGGACGCCCGAGTCGGCGAGGAAGCTCTTGAAGCCGAAGACCCCGGCGTCGTGCAGCGCGGGCAGGTCGCCGGCGTTGCCGGGGATCGCGCCGCCCCAGAAGCCGACGTCGACCCAGCACTTGCCGGTCGCGGCGGCCTGCTTCTCGCGCAGCGCGGCGACGGTCGTCGTCGGGGGCAGCGAGTTGAGGGGCATGTCGATGATGGTGGTGACGCCGCCGGCGGCCGCGGCGCGGGTGGCGGTGGCGAACCCTTCCCATTCGGTGCGGCCGGGCTCGTTGACGTGCACGTGGGTGTCGACGAGGCCCGGCAGGAGGACGAGGTCGCCGAGGTCCTCGTCGCAGTCGGCGTCCACGGGGCCGAGGGCGGCGATCCGTCCGTCGTGGACGGTGACGGTCGCCGGGCGCGGGCCGTCCGGGAGATACACCTGCCGCGAGCGCAGCGTGAACGTCACAGGGCCACCAACTCCTCGATCGTCCGCCCGACGGAGGGCGCCGACAGGGCTCCGCAGTGGACACCGCGGAGCAGGAAACGGGCGATGGCCCGGGCCGTGGCGGGCTCGTCGAGGATGCCGCTGTCCCGGCGGGACAGGTAGGCGTCGAGGCGCCGGCGGGCCTCGGGCAGGCCGTCGAGGTAGAAGGCGAACGTGGCCGCGTAGCGGGTCGGCAGCTGCGCCGGGTGCAGGTCCCAGCCCTGGTGGATGCCGCGTTCGAGGCCGCGGCGCACCAGACGGGCGTGCACCTGCCACGCGGCGTGCACGGCGGCGGTGTCGCCGACGGGGAGGATGTTGGTGGAGCCGTCGGCGACGTGGACGCCGGCAGCGGCCGCCGCCACCTGCATGACCGCCTTCGCGTGGTCGGCGACCGGGTGGTCGAGAGCCTGCTGCGCGGGCGCGACACCGAGGGCGGTGCTGTAGTCGTACGTGCCGTAGTGCAGCCCGGTGAGCCGCCCGCGCGCGGCGAGGATCATCCGCGGCAGTGGCGACGTGCCGTCCGGGCCGAGGACCGCCTGCGGGGTCTCGACCTGCAGCTCGAAGCGCAGCCGCCCCTCCTCCAGCCCGTGCGCGTGCTCCAGCTGGCGGCACAGCAGGACCGCGGTGTCGACGTTCGCGACCGAGGTGGGTTTCGGGACGGTGACGACGAACTCCGGCGGCGGCGGGCCGAGCGCGGACAGGAACAGGTCCAGGGTGCGGGCGGCGCGCCGGACGGTCGCCGGTTCGAGGCTCTTCACCCGCAGCCCGCTGAACGGCACGGCACAGGCGCGCAGGGCGGCGCCCGCCGCGAGGGCGTGCTCGTCCTCGACGGCGGATGGGCGCACGCCGTAGCCGTCCTCGAAGTCGACGCGCAGGTCCTCGACCGGTTCGCCGGCGAGCTTCGTCCGTACCATGTCCACAATGGACTCGGAGAAGCCGGGGAGCCCGTGCTCGTCCAGGGCGGCCAGCGCGAGCGCTCCCCAGTCGCGGACCGTGGTGGAGCCGAACCGGTCGGCGGGCACGTAGCAGGTGTGCACGGGGCGGCGGGCGACCGGCGCGGGCGGCGGTGTGTCGCCGGCGTGCTCGGCGCTCGCGAGCAGCTCTTCGAGATCGAGGTCGGTGAGTCCCATGCTCAGGTCCCGGTGAGATGTTCGGGCCGGACCGGGACGCGGTTGAGCGCGAGCCCGGTCGCGGCGCGGATCGCGGCGACGATCGCCGGGGTGGACGAGATCGTCGGCGGCTCGCCGATGCCGCGCAGGCCGTAGGGCGCGTCGGGGTCGCCGAGCTCGAGCACGTCGATGCGCATCGGCGGGACGTCGAGGATGGTGGGGATCAGGTAGTCGGTGAACGACGGGTTGCGGATGAGTCCGCCGGCGACCTGGATCTCCTCCATCACGGCGAGGCCGAGGCCCTGCGCGGTGCCGCCGGCGATCTGGCCGCGCACCGACTGCGGGTGCAGGGCCCGGCCGACGTCCTGCGCGGTGACGATCTCGACGACCCGCACGAGGCCGAGCTCGACGTCGACGTCGACGGTCGCGCGGTGCGCGGCGAACGCGTACTGCACGTGCGCGTCGCCCTGGCCGGTCAGCGGGTCGAGGGGCGCCGTCGGCCGGTGCCGCCACTCGACCGTCTCCTCGACGGGCGTGTCGCCGAGCACCTCGGCGAGGTCCGCGATCAGCTCCCCTTCCCCGGTGACGAGCTTGCCGCCCTGCAGGACGAAGTCGTCCCTGCCGATGCGGCGGCCGAGCTCCCGGTGGACGGCGGCGCAGGCGGCCTTGACGGCGCCGCCGGTGACGTACGTCTGCCGCGACGCCGAGCTGGAGCCGGCGCTGCCGATGGTGGTGTCGGCGGTGGCGACGGTGACCTGGTCGACGCCGAGCTCGGTGCGCACGATCTGGGCCTGGACGGTGACGAGCCCCTGGCCGACCTCGGCGGCGGCGGTGTGCACGACGGCGGCCGGCTCCCCGCCGACGACTTCGAGCCGGACGCGGGCGGTGGAGTAGTCGTCGAACCCTTCGGAGAAGCCGACGTTCTTGATGCCGACGCCGTACCCGACGCCGCGGCGGACGCCTTCGCCGTGGGTGGTGTTGGCGACGCCGCCGGGCAGCTCGCGCAGGTCGCCGCCGCGGTCCGGGGGCGGCGGCGCGGCACGGACCCGGTCGAGGAGGTCGGCGACGGGGGCGGGCCCACGCACCACCTGGCCGGTCGGCATGGTGTCGCCGGGCGCGATGGCGTTGCGGGTCCTGACGTCGACGGGGTCCATGCCGAGCGCGGCGGCGAGCTTGTCCATCTGCGACTCGTAGGCGAAGCACGCCTGCACGGCGCCGAACCCCCGCATGGCGCCGCACGGCGGGTTGTTCGTGTAGACGGCGTATCCGTCGACGAGCACGTTGTCCACTGTGTACGGTCCGATGCCCAGCGTGGTCGCGTTCGCGACGACGGCCTTGGACGTGGAGGCGTACGCGCCGCCGTCGAGCACGATGCGCGCCTTCACGTAGACGAGCCTGCCGTCGGTGTCGGCGCCGTGCTCGTACCACATGCGCGCCGGATGCCGGTGGACGTGCCCGTGGAAGGACTCCTCGCGCGAGTAGACCATCTTCACGGGGCGGCCGGTGTGCAGCGCGAGCATGCACGCGTGGACCTGCATGCTGACGTCCTCGCGGCCGCCGAACGCCCCGCCGACGCCGGCGAGGCTGAGCCGCACCTTCGAAGCCGGCAGGCCGAGGCAGTCGGCGACCTGGTCGAGGTCGCCGTGCAGCCACTGGGTGGCGATGAAGAGGTCGACGCCGCCGTCCTCGGCGGGGATCGCGAGACCCGACTCCGGGCCGAGGAACGCCTGGTCCTGCATGCCGACCTCGTACTCGCCGGTGACGACGACCGGGGCGGTGACGGACGGGTCGCCCTTGCGGATCGGCACGTGCCGCAGCAGGTTTCCCCGGTCGTGGACGGTGTCCGCGGAGTCGATGGCGGCGACCGGATCGGTGATCGGCGGGAGCGGCTCGTACTCCACGACGATCGCGGCGCACGCGCGGCGGGCGGTCTCGGGGTGGTCGGCGGCGACGATGGCGACCGGCTCGCCCGCGTAGCGGACCTGGTCGATGGCGAGGACGGGCTGGTCGCGGTCCTCGAGGCCGTACCGCTTGGCGCCCGGCACGTCGGCGGCGGTGAGCACCGCGTGCACGCCCGTGGTGGCGACGGCGCCCGTGATGTCGACGCGGACGATCCTGGCGCGCGGGTGGGGGCTGCGGAGCGTGGCGCCCCACAGCATGCGGTCGGCCCACAGGTCGGAGGAGAACGCGAACTCGCCGGTCACCTTCAGGGTGCCGTCGGGCCGCTGCGGCGAGGTGCCGATGCCCTGCTGCGTGCCCAGCGCCGCGGTCGTCATCGCGCCTCCAAGACCGTGCGAGCGCCGGCGCCCGTGCGTGGGCCGGGCGCTGGAGGTGTGGTCATCGCGCCTCCAAGACCGTGCGAGCGCCGGCACCTGTGCGTGGGCCGGGCGCTGGAGGTGTGGTCATCGCGCCTCCCGGAGCTTGCGGGCCGCCCGGGTGAGCGCCGCGGCCGCCATGGCCTCGTCCACCGTGGACAGCGCGCCGTCCTGGACGACGGCGCGGCCGCCGACGAGCAGCAGGCGCAGCGGCGCCGGCGGGCCGAACACGAGCGCGGCGACCGGGTCGTCGATGCCGGCGTGGCCGATTCCGTCGAGCCGCCACAGGGCGACGTCGGCGAGCTTGCCGACCTCCAGGGAGCCGAGCTCGTCGGCGCGGCCGAGGCAGCGGGCGCCGCCGATCGTGCCCAGCGCCAGGGACTCGCGGGCGGTGAGCGCGGCCGGCCCGCCCCGCAGGCGGGCCAGGTACAGGGCCTGGCGCAGCTCCGGGCCGAGCTGCCCGGCCTCCTGCGACGCGGCGCCGTCGACGCCGAGACCGACCGGCACCCGCGCGTCGAGCAGGTCGCGGACGGGGGCGAGGCCGGCGCCGAGCCGCCCGTTGGAGCTCGGGCAGTGCGCGACGCCGGTGCCGGTGGCGCCGAGCTTCGCGATCGCGCCGGGATCCAGGTGCACGGCGTGGGCCAGCCACACGTCGTCGCCGAGCCAGCCGAGCGACTCGGCGTGGTCGACGGGCGTGCAGCCGTGGACCTCCCGGCAGTACGCCTCCTCCTCCACGGTCTCGGCGAGGTGCGTGTGCAGCCGGACCCCTTCGGAGCGGGCCAGGTCCGCGGCCTCGCGCATGAGCCGCGGCGTGACGGAGAACGGGCTGCAGGGCGCGACCGCGATCCGCACCATCGCGCCCGGCGACGGGTCGTGGAAGCGGTCGATCGCGTCCTTGGTCGCGGCGAGGGCCGCGTCGGTGTCCTCCACGACGCTGTCCGGTGGCAGGCCGCCGTCCTTGACGGACAGGTCCATCGACCCCCGGCACGGGTGGAAGCGCAGGCCGACGGCCGCGGCCGCCTCGATCTCCGCGGCGAGGACGTCGCCGCCGTCGCGGGGGAACACGTAGTGGTGGTCGGTGCTGGTGGTGCACCCGGACAGCGCCAGCTGGGCGAGGCCGGCGGTGGCGGCGGCGTGCACGGTCCCCGCGTCGATGCGGGCCCACACCGGGTACAGCTCCTTGAGCCAGCCGAAGAGGATCTCCTGCTGGGCGTAGCCGCGGGTCGCCGACTGGTACAGGTGGTGGTGGGTGTTGACGAGCCCGGGCGTGGCGAGGCAGCCGGTGCCGTCGACCCGGGTCGCGTCCGGCGCGCCCTCGTAGCGGCCGGGACCCACGGCGACGATCCGGTCGCCCTCGACGGCGACGTGGCCGTCGGCGTGCTCGGTGCCGGCGCCGTCCACCGTGGACACCGCGCAGTGCTCGATCACGATCATGCGCCGGCCGCCAGCTTCACCGCGGCGACGATGTTCTCGTAGCCGGTGCAGCGGCACAGGTTCCCGGCGAGGGCCTCGCGGATGTCGGGGTCGCTGGGCACCGGGTTGCGCGCGAGCAGGTCGTGGACGGCGACGACGAGGCCGGGGGTACAGAATCCACATTGGACCGCGCCGGCGGTGAGGAACGCCTTCTGGACCGGGTCGAGACCGTCCGCGTCCGGCAGCCCTTCGACGGTGCGGACGTCGCGGTGCTCGGCCTGGCCGGCGGCGACGAGGCAGGCGCAGACCGGGGTCCCGTCGAGGTAGACGGTGCACGACCCGCACTCGCCCTGCTCGCAGGCGTTCTTCGCGCCGGGCAGCCCGAGGCGTTCGCGCAGCACGTACAGCAGGCTCTCCCCCGGCCAGACGTCGTCGGCCTGCCGGTCCTCCCCGTTGACGGTCAGGTTCACGCGCATCGGTGCTCCTCCCAGGCCCAGCGCAGGGTGCGGCGGCCGAGGACGGCCAGCGCGTGCCGCCGGTACGCCGCGCTGCCGCGCACGTCGTCGATCGGCCGGGCGGCGGCGCCGACGAGCTCGCCGAACCGCCGCGCGAGCGACTCCGGCAGCGGCGCGCGGTCCTCCCAGGGCAGCTCGGCGGACAGGGCCTCGGCGTCCGTGGCACGCAGCGGGGTCGGCCCGGCGGAGCCGATGCCCGTGCCGACGCTGCGCCGGGACGGGTCGAGCGCGAGGGCGAACGAGCAGACCGCGATGACCATCGCGTTGCGGGTGCCGACCTTCGCGAACTGCTGCGGCCCCTTCGCCGCCGGCACGAGGAACGCGGCGATCAGCTCGTCGGGGGCCAGGACGCTGCGTTTGGGGCCCTGGAAGAAGTCGGTGACGGCGACGGTGCGGGCGCCGCGGACCGAGGCGACCTCGACCTCGGCGCCGGCCGCGAGCAGCGGCGGGTGCGCGTCGCCGGCGGGTGAGGCGGAGCCGAGGTTGCCGCCGACGGTGCCGCGGTTGCGGATCTGGGGTGAGCCGACGGTCCTGGCCGCCATGGCCAGCCCGGGCAGGCGCGGGCCGAGCTCGTCGATGATGCGCCGGTACGTGACGCCGGCGCCGATCCGCAGCCGGTCGCCGTCGGTGGCCCAGTCGGTGAGCGCCGCGACCCGGGTCAGGTCGAGCAGCGCGGGCGGCCGGCGGCGGTCGAAGTTGAGCTCGACCATGACGTCGGTGCCGCCGGCGATCGGCACCGCGCCGGGGTGCTCGGCCTTCGCGGCCAGCGCCTCGTCCCAGGTGGACGGTCTCAGAAACTCCACGTGACCTCCTCGGCGACATCGTCGTCGCGCCTGACGGTCCCTTCGATCAGCCCGTACGGCCGGTCGGCGGCGTAGTACACCTCGTCGGGGTTGTCGAGCCCGAACGGGGCCAGGTCGACGAGGAAGTGGTGCCGGTTGGGCAGCGACAGCTTCACCTCCACGACGTCCGGGCACGCCGCCAGTACCGACGAACCCATCGCGAACAGGGTCTGCTGCAGCGCCAGGCTGTAGGTGGCGGCGAACGCCTCGACCAGCGCGGCCCGGGCAGCGCCGTGGTCCGCCGAGCCGGTGTGCCGCCAGGTGGCGTTCACGCTGGTGGCGAGGATCCGGTCGCGGGTCTCGGGCAGGGTGGTCCAGGCGTCCTTGACGAAGCCGTGGAACTCGGAGTCGGTCGTCTTGAGCAGCACCAGGTCGCGGACGCCGGACACGACCTGGGTGTGCTCCGCGTCGTGGTGGACGGTGGCGGTGCGCACCTCGCCGCCGTCGCGGCGGAACGTGTGCTTGCCGTCGACGGGCCGCCACGGGTACTGCTCGACGTGGACCCGCGCGCCGTTGATGCTCGGCTGGGAGCCGACGAAGTGCCGGGCCAGCCGCGCCGCGAATGATTCGATGTCGTCGATGCCGTGCTGGCGGGCGAACGCGTAGACGGTGTTCTTCTGCGTGTCGGTCGGCAGCACGGCGCCGTTGTCGCCGGTGAGGTGGCTGGCGGCGAGGTCGCCGCGCAGGGAGACGCTGACGTTGAGGTCCATGAGCTCGTCGCCGCCGGGCCTGCGGGCGACGCGCACGATGCGGGTCTCGGCCTTGCCGTACTGGTTGGGTCCGAGGGCGAAGGTCGGCACGGCTCAGCTCCCCCGATAGGTCGAGTACCCGTACGGGCTCAGCAGCAGCGGCACGTGGTGGTGCCGCTCGTCGGCGACCGTGAAGACGATCGTGACCTCGGGGAAGAAGTCGGACGCGAACTCCGTCCGCAGGACGAGCCGGTGCCGGCCCGCCTCGAGCGGCGCGTCCAGCCGCCATCGACCGTCCGTGTCGGTCACCCCGTCGTGCGGTCCCGAAGGAGTTTCGAGGCACACCGGTACACCGGCCACCGGAAGCCCTCTGGAGGTGTCCAGCACGTGGGTCGAGAAGCTCATGCCACGAGCCGTTCCAGGCGCAGCTCCACAATCTTGCGCAGCTCGCCCCGGACGACCCGGCGCTCGGTCTCCTCGTCGTTGCCGAGCCGGCCGCGGGCCTCGGCGAGGATCTCCGGCCCGCTCTTGCCGCTGGCGAAGATCAGGAACAGGTAGCCGAAGCGCTCCTCGTAGGCCCGGTTGGCCTCGGCGAGCTCGGCGGAACCCTGGACCTCGGACTGCTCGCGGCGTGACCAGGCGGCCTCCTCGCTGTCGCCCTCGGGGCGTTCGCCGATGCGGGGGTGGGCGGCGAGGGCGTTGGCGAGGTCCGGCCAGCTCAGCGTGTCGAACTCGGCGACGCCGGTGACGATGAGGTCGGCGGAGGTCGGGTACGGGCGGTGGCCGGCCACCCTGGCGGCCCAGCCGGGCGACGCGCAGCAGGCCAGCAGGGCCTCCTGCGCCGCGGCCGGCGGCAGATCGTTGAAGTGGGCGAGCATGGCCCCCCTCTCACTATCTCCGGCACCATACTCCGGAGATGTTTCATGTCTAGGCCTGTCCAGTATCCCCTTTTTGTCTGCCCAAGCCACGCCTTCTCCGTCGCGGTGCCGCCTGTCCGGCTGCGTGGCAGACTCGAAGAATGCAGTTGCGGCCGGAGATCGAGCTCGTCGAGGTGTCGGGCCGGTCGCTGCGCATCGTCGACGCGCACCTGATCACCGACGGCCCGATCGGGCACGACCTGCCGGACCGCGGCATCGTCCTGACCGCCGGCCCCGACGGGTACACGGCCCGCTGGTCCCGCGGCTTCGTGAACCTGCCCGGCCTGGCCCGGGCCTTCGTCGGCGGCGCCACGGGCGGGGCCCTCTTCCGGCTGCTCGGCCTGCCCGGCGCGGTGCTCGGGGCGGTCATCGCGGTCGGCCTGGCCCGCACCGCCAGGGAGCGCCCCACGACGGTGCCCGACCCGACCGTCACCGTCGTCGAGGAGGGCCCCGACCTGGTGCTGCGCTCGGCCGACCTGGCGTCGCTGGTGTTCGCCGTGATGGAGCTGACCGGCGCGACCGGCCCCGTGACCGTGAGCCCCGCGTTGCAGCAGCTCTCGCTGACCGACTCCGAGGCCGTGCGCCTCGACGACGTCGGCGGGCTCGACGAGGTCGTGGCGCAGTTCCGCGACGTGGCCGTGTCCTTCCGCCACCCCGAGGTCATGGCCCGCTGGGGCGCGACCAGGCCGCAGGGCATCCTGCTCTACGGCCCGCCCGGCACCGGCAAGACGATGCTCGCCCGCGCCCTGGCCAACGAGATCGGCGGCGAGCTGCGCGAGATCCGCACCCCGGAGATCCTCGACAAGTGGGTCGGCAACTCCGAGAAGAACATCCAGCGGATCTTCGCCGACGCCCGCCGCCTCGACCACCCGACCGTCCTGCTCTTCGACGAGTTCGACTCGATCATCAGCTACACCGGGGCCGCCTTCGACGCCGCCGGCCAGATGATCAACGCGGTGGCCGGCATCTTCAAGCAGGAGATGAACACCCTCATCGAGCACAACCCCAACGTCATCGTCGTGGCCACCACCAACTTCCCCGACCGCGTCGACGCCTCGCTGATCCGCTCGGGCCGCTTCGACCTGAAGCTCGCGGTGCCGCCGCCCGGCCCCGCCGCCCGCGCCGACATCCTCGGGAAGCTGCTGCGCCGCCTCATCGCCCGGCACGAGGTCGGCGGCTTCCGCCTCTTCGCCGACGACGTCGACGTGCCGGCTCTGGCCGCCGCGGCGACCGGACTGACCGGCGCGGACTTCAAGGAGGCCCTGCGCCGCGCCCAGCTCGACAAGGCCATGGACGAGGCGCGCCAGGGCCGGCCCCCGTCCCCGATCACCCAGGCCGACCTGCTTGCGGTGATCGCCGCTGTACGACCCACCGCCTGACCAACTGTCCGGCGTCGCCTCCGCCACTTCTCCGCGTCACGCCAAGCGACCTTGCCCGCCCCGCGGCCTCGATCGAGCGCTCCGTCCCCGCGACCAGCCTTGGCGCGGCGGCCCTTGGACTTGTTGAGTGCGGCGTCCACGCTGCCTCGTTGAGCGCGGCATCTCCGCGGCCTCTTGAGCGCGGCACCTGTCGTCAGCCGATGGCGAGGCCCAGGCCGAACAGCAGCCCGGCGCCGGCCAGCAGGCCGAAGGCGATCCAGCCCAGGCGCACCGGGTGCCTGCGGCCGAACGAACGGGCGGCCATCACGAACAGCACCCCCGGCACGCCGAACACGAGCCACATGGCACCGACGTTGAACCAGCCGCTGATGCCCTTGTCGATCGGGTCCATCAGCCCGGTGAGGATCAACGTCTTCACCGCGGTCTCGGCGAGGGGTGGATCAGCGTCGAGCCTGACGAAGTCATCGCCGCTGATCTATCCGGTGTCGCCCCGAGCGGTGCTCAGGGGTTGTGGACGAACGGCGTCGTGGTGGCGAGTTGCTGGAAGCCGAGCCGGCGGAGGATCGGGCGGCTGTCGGCGGACGCGTCGACCTGCAGGTACCGGTAGCCGGCCGCGGCGGCGAGGGCGGCGCGGTGGGCGACGAGCGCCCGGAAGACGCCACGCCCGCGCCAGTCGGCGACGGTGCCGCCGCCCCACAGGCTGGCGAAGCCGGTGCCGTCGTGGAACTCGACCCGACCGGCGCAGATGGGCCGGTCACCGGCCATGACGACGGCGGCGGCGATCTCGCCGGGACGGTCGGCGAGGCGGGCGGTGAGATCCTTGCCGATGCTCGAGTGGTCGCCGCCGAACACCTCGTCGTGGACCGCGACGACCAGGTCGGCCCCGGCGGCGTCGGTGACGGGCTCCAGCCGCGTGCCGGCGGGCAGCGTCACCTCGAGGGGAAGGCCGGCGACCTCGGCGAAGAGCAGGCCCTCGACGGGGTCGGGCTCGAACCCCGCGGCGAGGAGCCGCCCGGGCAGGTCGGCGGGGCGGTCGTGCGAGTAGTGCTTCCACTCCCACGG
Source organism: Dactylosporangium sp. NPDC049742 (assembly GCF_040674675.1). Taxonomy (NCBI): domain Bacteria; kingdom Bacillati; phylum Actinomycetota; class Actinomycetes; order Micromonosporales; family Micromonosporaceae; genus Dactylosporangium; species Dactylosporangium sp. NPDC049742. The sequence continues at coordinate 243,785 of NZ_JBFANF010000009.1, forward strand.
CTGGCCGAGCCGGCCGAACCGCTGGATCTGCGCGGCGATGACCGCGTCGGCGTCGAGGCCGTCGAGGTCGCACCAGGAGATGCCGTGCCAGCCGTCGCTGGAGGAGACGACCCGCACGATGCCGGGCTCACGCTCCACGACCGAGCCGGCGCCGGCCCCGGGCTCCTGGCGGATCTTCTCGTCGAACAGGGCTAGCACCCGCTGGGCATCCACGCCTCAAGACCACACCCTCGCCGATCCGCGTGCAAGCGGTTTGCGGCGTCAACCGGTGTAGGTGCCGATGACCTCGATCACGCCGACGAGACGCTCGTTGAGGGCGTCGACGTCCTCGGCGGGGATCCACAGCTCGAGCACGGTCCCGCCGCCCGCACGCCGGCTGACGTACCGCCGGGCGAACGCCGTCTCGACCCGGAACCGCGTCACGTGCCCGACCCCGGACGCCGGGACGTTCCATTCCCGGGCGATCTGCGTGGCGTACTCCTCGTTGAGGACCGGGTAGAAGATCGGCTGATCTGCCAGCCGCGCCGGCCAGCGCCGCCAGTCCGCCGCCTCGACGAGCCGCAGCTCCTCCGGGCCGACGGGGCGCCACAGCGTCGTCGTGCCGTCGGCGTTCTCGACCCGCCCCGCGAGCAGCTGCGCGGCCAGCCGTGCCACGTCAGGGTCGCCGCCCTGCCCGGCCGGCACGGCGGCGAGGTCGTCGACGAGGACGGCGAGCACGCGGTCGCCTTCCAGCCAGCGCAGTGCGGCGACGTCATCCGGGTCCGAGCTCTCGATGACCGCGGTGAGCGCCGCGGCGTCGAGCTCGTAGGCCGCCGATCCGGCCACGTGACCGCAGGCCGCCGCGAGCGGCGGTGGCCAGCCGGCATCGGCCCGGACGAACTCGCCGCCGACCGGGCCGATGCCGTATGCCTTCGTCACAGCGGCAAGTGTCGCATCACGCGTGCCGGCCGCGGCGCCCGGCGAGCACCGGCACGAGGCTCAGGGCGAGCCCGGCGAGCGCGACGCCGGTGACCAGGTTGACGCCGGGGTGGAACTGGGTGAAGTCGCCGGCACCCGCCCCCGCGTCCCCGCCGGTCGCGACGAGGGCGGTGACCGCCGCGAGGATGAGGGCCGCGCCGACCTGGCCGGAACTCTGCACCAGCCCGGAGGCGAGCCCCTGCTCCTCGTCGGCGATGCCGTCGGTCGCCTGCGCCATGATCGAGCTGAACCCGAACGCGAAACCGCCGCCCAGCAGCAGCATCGCCGGCAGGATCGCGACCAGGTAGTGCGGCGTGCTGCCGGCGGTGAGCAGGAACCAGCCGTAGCCCAGGCTCATCGACAGCATCGAGGCGACGATGAGGCGCGGGGTGCCGTAGCGGTCGATGAGCCGGCCGACGAAGGGCGAGCCGAACGCGACCAGCAGGCCCGCCGGCAGCAGCGCGAGCGCCATCCGCAGCGGCGACCAGTGCAGGACGCTCTGCAGGTACAGCGTCATCATGAACTGGAAGCTCAGGTAGGACCCGAAGAGCGCCACCATGCTCACGTTGGCGCGCACGATCGAGCCGACCCGCAGGATGCCGAGGCGGATGAGCGGGTGCGCGACCCGCCGCTCGATGAGCACGAACCCGGCCAGCAGCGCGACGGCCACGACGGCGGAGGCGAGCGTCACCGGGTCGAGCCAGCCGCGGTCGGGTGCGGACACGACGGTGTAGACCGCCAGGAGCATGCCGCCGACGAGGGTGGCCGCGCCCGCAAGGTCGTGCCCGCCGCCAGCGGCCGGCTCATCCCTGGGGATGAGGAAGTGACCCGCGACCAGCGCGGCGATGGCGAGCGGCACCGGGATGAGGAACGTCCACCGCCAGCCGACGCTGGTCAGCAGCCCGCCGAGGATCAGCCCGGAGCTGTACCCGCTGGCGCCGAAGACCGAGAAGACCGACAGCGCGCGGTTGCGGGCCGGCCCCTCGTGGAACGTGGTGGTGAGGATCGACAGGGCGGTCGGCGCGGTGAACGCGGCGGCGAGGCCCTTCACGAAGCGGGTGGCGATGAGCAGCGTGCCGTCGTCGACGAGGCCGCCGACGAGGGACGCGACCGCGAAGACGCCGAGCGCGGCGAGGAACACGCGACGCCGTCCGAGCAGGTCGGCGGTCCGCCCGCCGAGCAGGAGCAGGCCGCCGTAGCCGAGGACGTACCCGTTGACGATCCATTGCAGCGAGGTGGTCGACAGGCCGAGCTCGGCGCCGATGGACGGCAGCGCGACGCCCACCATCGACACGTCGAGGGCGTCGAGGAACAGCACGGCGCAGAGCACCGCGAGGATTCCCCAGAGCCGCGGGGTCATCGTCGCGTGGGGCTCCGGCGCGATGGTCGTGCCTGGGGCCGGGAGTGTCGTAGTCACGGCACGGACACTAGATGCATGCGCATTCAATGTCTACGCACTAGTTGCGGCTGCATTTAATGTGGGTGCATTTGGATGTGGTACCGGAGTAGGATGCGCGGCATGACGTCGCAGGCTGCGCTGATCGAGCACTGGCGCTCGCTGCTGACCAGCTACAACGAGGTCGCGAGCCATCTGGAGCGCGCCCTGTCGGAGACGCACGGGCTGAGCATGAGCGAGTTCGAGATCCTCGACCGGCTCGTCGCGCAGCAGTGTGAGAAGCGCCGCATGCAGGACCTCGCCGCCGACATGTACCTCAGCCAGAGCGCCCTGTCACGGGCGGTCGCACGGCTGGAGAAGAGCGGCCTGGTGTCGCGCGCGCTGTGCGAGGCCGACCGGCGGGGCGTCTTCGTGACGCTCACCAGCGAGGGCCTGCGGCGGCACACCGCCGCCCGGGAGACCCACCTGACGGTGCTCGCAAGCCACTTGCAGGTCGGCGGTCAGGACACCCGACGGTAGTAGGAGTCGACCGCCGGCTGGCCGGTGTAGTTGGCACCCGCCTTGTCGTCGGCCCCGAGGTACTCGTACGGCAGCGCGACGTCACCACGGTCGTCCCGGCCGATCCTGCGGCGGCGGCCGTCGTAGTTGAACCCCGCGTCCCGCAGGTGCGTGGCGAGCCGCCGCCCGGCGGGCCGGCCGTCCTCGAGCCGCACGCTGTCCAGGTCGATGTCCGCGACGAGCCGGCCACCGCCGGTCAGCCAGCCCGCCGCCTTCGCCAGGAGGCCGAGCTTGTCGCCCACGTAGTGCAGGCCGTGCACGCTGGTGATGAGGTCGTACCGCCGGTCCGGCTTCCAGTCGGCCACCGACGCGGTGGTCAGCCGCAGCCACGGCACGTCCGGCGCCGGGTCGAACATGTCGACCAGGTCCACCCCGTGGACGAGGACCCGCTCCCCGACACCGGCGGCGTCCAGCCTGGCGGCCGCCTCGACCAGCGCCCGTCCCGTGCCGCAGCACAGGTCGAGCCACGCGACGGTGTCCGCGGTCCCGGTGACCGACACCAGCGGCAGCAGCGCCTCGACCGGGTTGAACCCCAGCTCGCGGTCATAGCTGTCGACCCCGGCGAGCCCGCGCCCGCGGTTCATCGCGGAGTTGGCCACCACTGACGAGCCGGCGAGCGTGTCGTCATCGAGCAGGGTCACCGGACCATGATCGCAACCATCCCCCACGAAGCCAACACCGCGCCGCCCTTCCCCCACCCTCGCCCGCCGTTCCGTCCCGTTCTCTGGGATGACTCCCCCGCCGCACCACCGCAACCCGCGTGCGGAGATCGACATTCGTGGCGTACACCCGAATCGGCGCCGTCCTGCGATGTGGGACCTGGCGGCAAGCCACCGCCCAGGAGCGAGCCCGCCGACCGACCCCCGGCGGAGGCGGTCCGCCCGCGCCGCGGCCGCCGGCGCCGCTGACTGTGAGCGGCGCCGGCGGAGGTGTGGCCGGGTGGGTCAGCGGCGGCCGCCGTGGTCGTCGCCCACGTCGTGGCCCGCGCCGTCGTCCGAACCGTGGCCGCCGCCGCCGTGGTCGTCGCCGACGTCGTGGCCCGGGCCGTCGTCCGAGCCGCCGCCGCGGTGGCCGCTGCCCGAGCCGCTGTTCCCGGAGCCGCCGCCCGAGTTGCCGGAGCCGCTGGTGCGGTTGCCGCCGTGGTCGTCGGCGGACGGGGAGGCCGAGGCGGACGGGTGGTGGCCGTGGTCGTCCATCGACGCCGACGGGGAGGCGGTCGGGTCGTCGCTGGACATCGACGGGGACGGCGAGGCGCTGTCGTCGGTCGACGGCGACGCCGACACCCGGGCGGGACGGCCGTCGTTCGACGGGCCTGACGCGGCCAGGGCCGTGCCACCGATGGCGAGGGCCGCCGTGACGGTCGCGGTGATGATGATGAGCTTGCGCATGTCGTGCACCTCCGTGGTTGTGCTGTGCTTGCACTGACCACGGTGCCGGGCGCGGCGATAGCGGGGGCCTGTGGCAACCCTAAGGTTCGGTTAACGCGCTCAGCGTCACCGTGACCCGTGCGCCGCCGAGGGGTGAGCGGTCGACGGTGAGGGTTCCGCCGGCGGTTTCCGCGGTACGGCGGGCGATGTCCAGACCGAGACCGGTGGACCCCGCGTTGCTGACGCCGCGGGCGCCCGCGGACGGGTCGAAGCCGGCGCCGGCGTCCTGGACGGTGAGGACACGGTGGGCGTCCAGCGTGACCGCGAGGGCCACCCCCTCCTCCGTGTGGGCGAAGACGTTGCCCAGCAAGGCGTCGACGCACGCCGCCAGCTCCGTGGCGGAGACCGCGACGGGCAGCGGGCCGGCCGGCAGGTCCGTCTCGACCGGGCGGCCCTGGTCCTCGGCGAGCACGGTCCAGAAGCGGACCCGTTCGGCGACGACCGCGGTCGCGTCGCAGGACGGCACGTCACGCTCGCGGCGGGCGTCCTCGATGACGGTGGTGACGGCCCGGTCCAGGGCGGCCACGTGGGCGAGGATGCGGTCGGCGTCGGCGGGGTCGCGCAGCCCTTCGGCGTCCAGCCGCAGGGCGGTCATCGGGGTCCGCATGCGGTGCGAGAGGTCCGCGACGCGCTCGCGTTCGGACTGCAGGAGGTGGCGGATGCGGGCGGCGAGGTGGTTGAGGGCGGCGGCGACCGCGCGGACCTCCGGCGGCCCCGACGACGCCGGCGCCCGGCGGTCGAGGTCGCCGCCGGCGAGCGCGTCGGAAACCGAGGCCAGGGAACGGATCGGGCGCACGACCATGACGGCGAGGCGGTCCGCGACGGCGACGCCGACGGCGAGCAGGCCGGCGCCGAGCAGCGCGAGGACCAGCCACGCGCGGGTCACGCCCTGGCGCAGCTCGCCCAGCGGCACGAACACCCGGATGACCGCGGTGCCCTGCGGAAGCCCCTGGACGGCGACGAGGACCTCGCGACCGGCGGCGTGCTCGACGGAGAAGCTGCCGGTCCGGGCGGCGAGCCGCACCGCCGGGGTCCGGTCGGTGAACGGGCCCACGACGGCGCCGTCCGGCTGGTACACGCTGACGGGGCGCGATGGGTCGACGTTGAGCTGCTCGACGGCGAGGCGCAGCGACTGCGGGTCGGCGGTGGCCACGAGGATGCCCAGGGACTGCGCCTGCGTCATGGCGACCGAGACGGCCCGGTCGGCGGCGACGCCGCGCAGCAGCAGCGCGAGCGGGACCAGGAACGCGAGCAGCACCAGCGTCATCGCGGCCGCGACGAGCAGCGCCAGGCGCCACCTCACCGCTGCAGCCCGTACTTGACGCCGACGCGGCGGACGGTGTGCAGGCGGCGCGGCTCCTGGGCGGTCTCCCCCAGCTTGCGGCGCAGCCACGACAGGTGGACGTCGACGGTCTTGTCGGCCGTCGTGTACGGCACCTGCCACACCTCGGTGAGCAGCTCGCGTTTGCCGACGACCTCGCCGGCGCGGGTCATCAGGTGGTACAGCAGGTCGAACTCGCGCGGGGTGAGGTCCAGCGGCGCGCCGTCGAGCGTCGCGGTCCTGGCCCGCGGGTCGATGCGCACCCCGTCGACGTCGAGCGCGGGATCCCGTTCGGGTGCGGACGGTCCGCCGTCGGCGCGGCGCAGCACGGCGCGGATCCGGGCGTCGATCTGTTCGGCCCCGTACGGCTTCACGACGTAGTCGTCGGCGCCGGCGTCCAGGGCGCGGACCATCTCGCCCTCGGTGCGCCTGGCGGTGACCACGATGATCGGCACGCGGCTCACCGCCCGGAGCATCCGCAGCACCTCCCGGCCGTCGAGGTCGGGCAGGCCGAGGTCCAGCAGGACGACGTCCGGCGCCTCCGCGACGGCGAGCTTGAGCCCGTCCATCGCGGTCGCGGCGGGCACGACGACGTGCCCCCGCTCGGTCAGCGCGCGCACGACGCCGCTGCGGATGGTCCCGTCGTCCTCCACGAGCAGCACCTTCGCCATAGCCAGAGGTTAACCATGCCTTAGCCATCGGCGGTGGATAGTGGTGTGCATGTGGACGACGTTGCACCGCCGGTGGGCCCTCGCGGGCGGCGCGTGGCTGGCGACCGTGGCCGTTGCGACCGCCGTGGCGACCGGCGCCGTCGGGTCGATGCGGCAGGGCATCTTCGGCACGTCGGACGCCCCGTACAGCGAGGCCAAGGTCGACGCGCTGCTGGCCGGCGCCACAACGGGCCCGGCCGCGTCACCGGCCACCCCACCGGTCACGCCGGACGGGACCCCGGGTCAGTCGGCGGGCCCGACCGCGGCCGAGGGCGGTGTCGTTCGGGCCCTGACGACCTCGGCCGGGACGATCGTCGCGGTGTGCGACGTGGGCCTGGTCACACTGCGGTCGTGGACACCCAACTCGGGCTTCGAGACCGACCACGTGCAGCGGGGCCCGGCGGCGGTCGCGTCGCTGCGGTTCAAGGCGCGCAGCGGCGGCAACGACGTGCGCGCCGAGGTGACCTGCGCCGGCACCGAACCCCACCTCACCGTCGCCGGCGACGACTGACCCCTTCACGGCCTCGGCACCTGTACCGCGCAACGACGGCCTGACCTTGCGGTGGCTGGCCCTCGTGCGGCACTGAACGCCCCTCGCCACGACGACGGTCTGGACCAACCGGCGCAGCGACCGCAAGCCTGATGCAACGCCGACCAACGCCCATGCGACGGCCGCGAGCCCGCCACGACGATCATCTCGACCAACTGGCGCAGCGGCTGCAAGGCTGATGCAACCACAACCGACACCGGTGCGACGGCGGCGAGCCCGCCACGACGATCATCTCGACCCACCGGCGCAGCGGCTGCAAGGCTGATGCAACGACGACCGACGCCCGTACGACGGCCGCAAGTCCGACACGACGATCATCTCGACCCACCGGCGCAGCGACCGCAAGCCCGGTGCAACGACGGCCATGCGGCGGATGAGCGGCCGGCACGACGAGGACCGGCGTCCATGCGGCGAAACGGGTCAGGGATCGCAACGCCTCAGCGAGGACGCGGGCCCGCGAGGTGACCGAGCCGTCGACGACCCAACGGCCATGCGGCGAACACACGGCCTGCGCGGCAAGGACCGGGGTCCACGCGGCGAAACGAGCGCGGAACGAGTCAGGCTCGCAGCGCCTCGGCGAGGCGAGGGCGCGGGCACGGGCGCAGCACGGGCGAGGGCGCGGGCGGTGGCTCCAGCTGATCTTGCTGACTTAGTTGCATCATCTCTGCCCTGAAGATGCATCGACGGTGGTGCACTGCATCATCG